>JBFWRO010000221.1:0-5639 GCA_050248865.1 Thermomicrobiales bacterium
CCTGATGGCTGCCGACCTCGATTTGGTCCGCGTATGATCCGTCTTCGCCAAGCGCCCCGCCTGGCCCTTCCGTTGCCGCGGGCTCGATCTGATCGGACGCTCCCGTAGCAGCTTCTCCGGTGAGTTCGTCCGCCAGCGTCTCATTTCTGACGTAATCCGCAAACTGACGAATTGCCCCATGGATTTCGGGATCGGCCGCGTAGCTGATGCGGATGCGGTCTTCGATCTGGTAGCCCGCTGACCGGCGGGCGTCCTGCACGCCGCGCACGAAATCGCGAACGAGACCTTCGATGATCAGGTCCGGCGTCAATTGTGTGTCGAGCACGAGCGTGCTGTTGGGCCCCTCGGCCGCAGCGAAGCCAGGCCGCTTTCGCATATCGATCAGGATCTCCGAAGGCTCGAGGCTCACGACTTCGCCAGCAGCGAGTAACAGTTCGATGGTTTGTCCCTCCGCAACCCTGGCGGCGATCGCAACGGGATCGGCAAGGCTCAACGCCGATCGAATGGCATTGAGCTGTTTGCCATATTTTGGTCCGAGCACACTCAGATTTGGCCTGATTTCGTACGAAACGACATCTCCGAGTTCGATCAGCGCCTCCAGCGATTTGACATTGAGTTCGTCGAGAATCAGATCCTGTAAGCGCGACGCTGCTTCGAAGAAGTCGGGTTCGCGGGCATAGAGCCGGATACCGGGCAGTGGCTGTCGAACCTTGACACCGGCCTCCGAGCGGGCCGAACGGCCAAGGGCGACGACTTCGAGCACAGCATCCATATCCCGGGAAAGTCGCTCGTCGATGTGAGCCCCACCGACCTCCGGGTAGTCCGTCAGATGCACGGACAAAGGCGCATCGCTGTCGAACGAGCGCACCAGATTTTGATACATCGACTCGGCAAGAAACGGCGTAAACGGGGCCAGCAGCCGGGACAGGGTTGTCAGCACTTCGTAGAGCGTGAAGTACGCCGCCATCTTGTCGTCGTCAGCATCCGACTTCCAGAATCTCCGCCGGTTGCGGCGGATGTACCAGTTGGAAAGCTCCTCGACGACAAAGTTCTCCAACGCGCGTGCGGCCAGGTCTGGCTCGTAGCGCTCGATTTCGGTTCGCACGGTTGCCGTCACCTGGTTCAGCCGGGAAATGATCCAGCGATCGAGCAACGTGCGAGATGCGAGCTCCGGTGCGGCATGGCTGCGAGGATCGAACCCATCGATTCTGGCATACGTCACAAAGAATGCATACGAGTTCCACAGGGGAAGGATGAATCGTCGCCGGATCTCATCCAGCGCCCCAAATCCGAAGTTCAGATTGTGGCTGGGATTCACCGACAGATAGAGCCAGCGCATGACGTCGACGCCGGCCACTTCCGCGGCGTCGTCGAACCAGATGGCGTTGCCCTTGCTTTTGTGCATTTCCTCGCCCTTTTCGTCGCGCATCAGGGCGTAGGAAAAGACATTGAGAAATGCAGGTCTGTACGTCAGTGCCGTGCTCTGCGCGATCACCGAGTAGAACCAGTTGCGAAACTGACCGGGAAAACTTTCGCTGATCAGGTCAGCGGGATACCACTTTTCCCAATACTCACGATCCGACCGGTAGTTCAGTGTCGAGAACGCCACAATTCCGGCATCGAGCCAGGGATTGCCAACATCCTTGATGCGGGACACCGGCACTCCGCACGATCCGCAACCAATCTTGACGTTATCGATCCACGGACGGTGAGGCGAGTGACCGTCAAAGGCTTCCCAGCCCTCGACAGCTCTCTCCTTCAGCTCGGTTTCGCTGCCAATGACCTCGAAATTTCCGCACTCCGCACACTCGTAAATCGGCAGCGCCAGACCCCAGTAACGTTTCTTGGAGATCATCCAGTCGTCCATGTGAGCGAGCCAGTCGAGTTCCCGCTCTCGGCCAAACGATGGGAACCAGTTGATTTCCTTCGTGACCTCCATCATGGGACCGCGAAGTTCATCCATGGCAATGAACCACTCATCGACAAGGCGAAAGACGAGATCAGTCCCGCACCGCCAGCAAACCGGGTAACGGTGAGAGTACTGCTCGCCTCTGAGCAACCGGTCCCGCGCCTGCAAGTCACGCATGATTGGAGTCGCGACCTCATGGACGTATGCGCCGCTCAGCCAGTCGAACCCATCGACGTAAACGCCAAATTCGTTGATCGGCGCCACCACATCGAGGTCCTGCTCCTTCGACAGAGCAAAGTCCTCCTTGCCGCATCCGGGTGCAATGTGAACGATGCCAGTCCCCTCATCCGCGCTCACGTCATTCCATGGCACCACGCGGTGGCGAACCTCGCTGTTCGCTGGCAGCGAGTCGAACGGCCCTTCATACGTAAGGCCAACGAGTTCGGAACCTGGCAGTGTCCTCGTTATCTCGTGATCGCCGCGAATGACGTTCGAAACAGCCGCTTCGGCAACGTAATACGTCTTGTCTCCAAGGCTGACCGCTGCGTAGGTCAGCTCCGGATGCACCGCCGCCGCGACATTCGCAGCAAGCGTCCATGGGGTGGTCGTCCAGACAAGCAGCGCCTCGTTTGGTCGATCGACCAGTGGCAGAGCCACGGTCAGGGACAGGTGACTTCGCTGCTGGTACCCCTCCGTGACGATCTCATGCTCCGAGATGCCGGTTCCGCACCGTGGGCACCACGGCATCACGTCATGCCCCTTGTAGACCCACCCTCGCTCGTGACAGGTCTTCAAAAAATGCCAGATGGTGTAGTTGTTCTCATCAGACATCGTGAAATACGAGTTTTCCCAGTCCATCCAGTACCCGAGACGAACTGACTGTTCGGTGATGCGCTCGGCGTATTTCCAGACGCGTTCTTTGCAGCGATTGACAAACTCGCCGATGCCATAGGATTCGATATCGCGCTTGCTCTTGAGGCCAAGTTCCTTTTCGACCTCGACCTCCACCCACAGGCCCTGGCAGTCGAAACCGTTCTGGAATCGCTGATCCTTGCCAAGCATGGCGTGATAGCGCTGAAACAGATCTTTGTACGTCCGGCCCCACCCATGGTGGACGCCCATCGGATTGTTTGCGGTGATCGGCCCGTCGATAAATGAGAACGTCGTCTCCGCGCCGCGGTTACGTTGCAGGTACTTCTCGACGACGCCTTCGGTCGCCCACCAGTCCAGCAGAGACCGTTCGATTGCCGGAAAATCCGCCTTGGTTGAAACGTCGGTCAGTGGAGACATCTGTCAGATCCTCATCGGTACCAGAACAAAAAAACTCGCCCCCAAGTGAGGACGAGCATTGCCCGCGGTACCACCTCAGTTGATGCCGATAGTTGGGCATCCACCTCGAATGTCACGATAACGGGTGACCTCCGGTTTGGCCTACTGCGTGAGATCACGGTTCGGGCAACGGCTCGGGAACGATGAATCGCGATGAATAGCTCCGCCTTACACCAATTGCGGAGTCGCTGACGATTGTGTTTCGCGAATACTGCTTCCGTCTCAGCCGGTCTCGTATTACGATCGGTCAGATTACCACAATCGCTCCAATCATCGCCTCGGAACGGACCGTTCACATCCTGGCAATGCGCTCATATCCCTCGGTGTTCAGAATCTCGAATACGCGATCGGGCCGGTTGGAGATCACTCCGTCAACGCCGCTCCTCAGGACGCTCCTGATGTCCTCCGGTTCGTCGACTGTCCAGGCGTTCACCCGGAGGCCTGTTGCATGACAGGCGAAAACCAATGGTCGGGTGCAAATCCCGTGGTAGAGCATCACTTCCCGCGCCCCGAACCATCGCGCGGCCACCGTCAGCGGCACAACTTGGAGGAGCGACAACATCGGTCCGGCGATTCGTCGAAGCACGCCGGATCGGATTCGGGTGAGAGCGTGTCCGCGAGACAAACCGATGTCCATCTCCGGATACCGGTCTCCCAGCGCTTTCAGCGTTCGCCCAAACGTGCCGCATGCTGACATGCGCTGGCTGGCTGGCGAATCACTGAGAGCCTCGATCAGCGGTTCGGCCAGATGTTGTCCCTTGATGTCGAGCAGGAGGGGGCATCTGTTTTCGGTAATCTCGAGCGCCTCATGGAGAGTCAGTGTTCCCGTGAGAACAACTCGCACCTGCTCGAGCGGCACCTCTCTGAGATCGCTCGGGATTCCGTCGAGCACGATGTTTGCGTCATGAGAAAGGATGATGACATCCCCGAGAGCGGTGATGATATCGACTTCGATGCGATCGACCCCGAGCTCGATAGCCTTGAGTAAGGAGTCCCGGCTGTTGTGCGGGAAAAACCCGGCAGCCCCGGCATGCCCGATCACTTCGACCGCGCGACCGCTCATGCTCGTGAACTCGCCCGCTTTCTGCGCGATCGTTGATAAAAACTGGTCAGGATAGTCAGATAGCTGGTTCCCAGTAAATAGGAGGCCGTGACATCACTTGCCCAGTGATGACCGAGATAGACACGACTTGGACCAACAAGTGCAATCAAGCCCGCGAGTCCCCCGGTGATCATTCTTCGCAGAAACCCGTTGTGAACATGGCAATGAGCCAGGTAGGCCAGGAAGCCATAGACGCCTGTATAGATGATCACGTGCCCACTTGGAAAGCTCGAACCGCTGATGCGAGCGGGAGCCACCGCTATCCCGTCCAGATCTGGACGGGGGCGTTTCATGATCCGCTTCACCAGACCTGAGATTCCGCCAGTTCCCCAGCCCAGTAGTTGAAAAGTGGCCTCGAGAGGACGGCCGGCAGCAAGCATCGACAGAGGAAGCCCCCAGGGAATGGTCCTGCTCTGGGGTGGAAATCCCGGCCATGACACTGCATGCATCACTTTGTCGAACGTCGGATCCTCGATACGCTGAAGCCTCCGCGTCAGCCGTTCGTCGATTTCACCAGTCGTGCCACCGCGCACCTTACGGGCCAGCAGCGCGAACGCCGAAAGCGAAACTCCGACATACCCGGCTTTGACAAAACCTTGCATCCAGCGACTTCCCCCGAAGGCATGAGGCACCGCTCTGAAGCAGCACCATGTTCTGCGGCGGCATGATACACGCCGGAAAACAGACGATCATTGACCAAATGAGCGATACACTTCATCTGGCGCTACGATCACGCCGGAGATGACCATGCAGATTTCACTCGAACGACATCTACCTGCTGATGCCCAGCCTCCATATCGCCGGTACCTTGCACCGGTCAGTGCCCTGCTTGGGCTGGCCCTCTTTCTCTCCATTCCGATGCCGTTGTCCGAAAAGGCCCACGCGTTTCTTCACGGGATTTGCGCGCAACGACCAAGCCATACGCTCGCTTTTGGCAATGGTCTCCTCCCATTCGATGCCCGCATGACCGGGATCTACTCCGGCTTCCTCGCCGCGTTTGTCGCACTCATTGCGACCGGAAGGCATCGTCGTGCGGGACTTCCGACGCTGCTGTCTGGCATGGTCCTCCTGCTTCTGCTCGGTTCGATGGCCCTCGATGGGTTCAATTCGCTGTTTACCGATCTGCGGCTTCCGGCGTTGTACACACCGCATAATCGGCTCCGACTCCTGACCGGCATGGGGGCGGGTGTCGGCCTGGCCACGATGCTCACGATGCTCATCGGGATGACGTTCTGGAGGCGTCCAAGAGTCCGGGATCACGTGATTTCCAGGTGGTGGGAACCGGTGGAGCTTTACCTC
>JBFWRO010000222.1:0-5618 GCA_050248865.1 Thermomicrobiales bacterium
TGGCATCTCGACCAAACAGGCTGCCGCGCTCGCCATTCCGCACCCAACGACTCATATTTGGAACCGCCGACCTTGGCTGTGGTTCATCCTGCCTGCAATACTTGCCTATTCGATTCTCTTCATCTACCCAACTTTGAGAGCCTTCTATCTCAGCATCTTCGATTGGTCCGGCATCGGACCGATAGGAGATCCGGTTGGCTTGAAAAACTTCCGTAGACTCCTGACCAATGATCGGTTCTGGAACGCTGCCACCAACTCCGCGAAACTGTTTCTGGTTATATTCGTCCTGCAAAACACCATTTCGCTAGGTCTGGCGCTCCTGCTCAATCGCAAGACACGAATGACGCATGTCTATCGCACGATCATCTTTCTTCCAGTGGTGATATCAGCGGTGGCCACAGGCATCATCTGGGTGCTGATGCTCGATCCCCAGATCGGTGTCATCAATCCAGTTCTCGAGGAAGTCGGCCTTGGCTCTCTCCAGCAGGGCTGGCAATCCGATCCTGACTGGGCGATGAAAACGGTGTACCTCGTTCAGTTTTGGCAATGGAATGGCATGGCGGTCGTGCTCTATCTGGCGGGCCTGCAAAATGTTCCGGAGGAACTTCTCCAAGCAGCAAGGGTCGACGGAGCGAACCGCTGGCGCGCGTTCCGCGATGTGACCTTTCCCATGCTAGCTCCAGCGTTCACCATCGTCACCGTGCTGGCGTTCATTCTGATCTTCCGTGCGTTCGACCTGATTTACGTATTGACCGGCCCGCAAGGAGCGCCCGGAGGCTACACCCATGTCATAGGCGTACTGATCTACGGAGATGCGTTTGGAACAAGCGGATTTAGCTCCCAGCCTCGCCTCAGCTACGCTATTGCCGAAGGGGTCACATTATTCGTCTTTCTCGCCGGAGTCTCCGGACTTCTAATTCGAGCGCTCGGCAAGCGCGAGGAGTCGATTGCGTGAGCGCAGGCGAACAAACATCCTTTCATCCCCCTTCAACGCTGTTACGCGAACCAGCGCTGATGTCGGCGCAGCCGGTACCGGCATGGCAACGCAAGATCAAGATCCTGCTTCGTGAGTTGGCCTGGCACGGCTCACTCATTGTTGCGTGTGCATTTGTGCTCGCCCCGATTGTGATTGTCTTCTTCGGATCGTTCAAGACCATTCCGGAGTTTTTTGCATCGCCGTATGGTCTTCCCCAGCAGTGGGATCTTGCCAATTACCGAGAAGCCTGGGCAGAGGCGAATTTGCAGACTGCCGCGGTGAACAGCGTCATCTCCACCGGGTTCGGCGTTATCGCGAGTACGTTCCTCGCCTCACTTGCGGCCTATGGGTTGTCCAGATTCGACTTCTCAGGAAGAAACACGCTGCGACTCTTGTTCATTGGTGGTCTGGTGGTTCCCGTCCAGTTGCTCATCTTGCCATTGTTCATCATGTTCAGACAGGCGGGCCTGCTCGGTGGACTCTTGCCGCTATGTCTGATTTTTGCTGTATTCGGGATACCATTGGCGACCCTTGTCCTGACCGGGTTTTTTGCGCTGCTGCCGCGGGATCTGGAGGACGCCGCCCGCATCGACGGTGCGTCACACCTGGAGATATTCTGGCGGATCATGCTGCCACTCTCACGACCAGCGCTTGCAGCGGTTGTCATCCTCAACGGGGTCTGGATGTGGAATGATTTCTTTCTTGGTTTCATTCTTATATCCAAACCAGATGCGATGACACTCCCCGTTGCCATCATGGCGTTCCGTGGCACGTACCTCACCAAGTGGGGACTCATTTTCGCCAGCGTCATTATTTCTTCGGTGCCGGTCGTCATCGCGTACCTGATGCTCTCCCGCCAGTTCATCGCCGGTCTCACCGCTGGCAGTGTCAAGGGATAGATTGCAGACAGCCCAAAAGCCTGTGGCATCATCACGCAGCGAGCGTTGCGGGATCGCATCAGGCATACCAACTACGAGGAGAAAAAGGAAACCATGAGATTCGAGGGACGACGCGCATTGGTCACCGGATCAGCGAAAGGCATCGGCCTGGCGATCGCCACGCGACTGGCAAGCGAAGGCGCGAGAGTCGCGATCGCTGACGTCGACGAGAGCAAGGCAAACGACGCTGTCGCAAAGATCGGCGCTAACGCCATGGCGGTGACGCTCGACGTCACCTCACCAACGTCATGGGAAGCCGCCCGTGACACCGTCGGCACTGCGTGGGGAGGGCTGGATATTCTCGTAAACAACGCGGGCATCGCCGGGCGCTCCGCTCCGTCGTGGGAGCTCGCGGTCGAGGAGTGGAATGAGGTCATCGCCATCGATCTGACCGGGGTCTATCTTGGATGTCGCACCGTGCTCCCAGGCATGATCGACCAGGGATATGGCCGAATCGTGAACATCTCGTCGATCGCCGGTAAAGAAGGCAATCCGAATGCATCGCCCTATTCAGCCGCCAAGGCAGGCGTCATCGGGCTGACAAAGTCCATCGCCAAGGAGGTGGCGCAGAAAGGCGTGATCGTCAATGCGATAACCCCGGCCGTGATCGCCACCGAGATCCTCGAGCAACTCACTCAGCAACACATCGACTACATGACCAGCCGCATTCCGATGGGGCGCGTCGGCCAGCCGGAAGAAGTTGCCGCCCTGGCCTCGTGGCTTTGCTCAGACGAAGTGACGTTTTCCACGGGCGCGGTTTTCGACCTTTCCGGCGGCCGCGCGACGTATTGACGTCGCTCTCGGTTCGAGCTGACAGCTGATCGAGGCCAGCGCGGTCGCCGACCGACCGGCCGCCGCGATAGCCGTCCACGATGGTTTGCCGCGAAATGTATCAATGTGCTCACGTCAAACTGCGAGAAAGAGCAGCGGCCTGGCCGAGCATCGTCATGGCCGCGGTGGTATGCGGGGTGACCATCACGTTGAGGTGCGCAAAACCTCGCTTGTCGTATTCCCGAAACGCTTGCGCGACCTCTTCGATCCCGCCCGTCACATACTTCATTCTGTCGGTGGAATCATCCGGAACGGTACCCAGCTCCGGAAATACAACGTTCACCCCGGCGGTCAGATCGAGTGATGACGGATCGCGGCCCTCATCTCTCAGTGCTGCCTGTACATTCGCCACTCGCTCCTCAGTCGATTCGACATGTCCGTGCCAGGCCGTGTTGTACTGATCGGCAAAGCGGGCAACAAGACTCAGCATGCGAGGCTGTTTCCCGGCGATCAGCACCGGGATGGGCCGCGACGGCAGCGGGAGCATCTGGCAGTTGGGCGCTGAGTGGTAACGCCCCGTGAAATCGACCTTTCCCTCGCGCACCAGCGGGACGATAATGGACGCGGCTTCTTCGAATTGATCCACCTTGTGCGTGAAGTCGAGACCGAACGCATCGAACTCCGGTTTATGCCAGCCAGCGCCGATACCAAGAATCACCCGTCCATTGCTCACTTCATCAAGGGTCACCGCCATCTTGGCGAGCACCGCTGGATTGCGGAACGCCGTACACAGCACGAGCGCGCCAAGCTCGATGCGGCGAGTCGCCTCGGCCAGCGCGGTCCAGATCGTCCAACCTTCCCAAACACCTTTCGGTTCCTGATCAGGAAAGTGGTAAAAGAGATGATCGTAAATCCAGACACTATCCAGACCGGCCTCTTCTGCCGCCAGGGCGAGCGCGCGGAGTTCACTGTATGGCCGGGGTGCGCCCAGCGCTTCGTCTTCACCGAGAATCAGTAATGGTCCAATCTTCAACTATGTCCCTTTCCAAAGAGTCACAAATCCATGACCATATCCTACTCGCACACGGCCCGCACGGGACCGGCGGAAAGCACCCTGCTATAGTGGAGGGACGGTGTACCGATTTTACGAAAGGTCCATGATCGTCATGGCGCATTGCACTGATGTCACTCGCCGCTCACTGTTGAAATGGACGACAGTAGCGGCAGGAAGCGGATTGCTGGCTTCCTCGCGACGGTTCGAATCGGCCGCGCAAGAACCATTCATCACGCTGATCACCGGTCCGTCGCATGACAGTTTCTGGTTCACCATCGAGTGTGGCGTGCATGCCGCTGCCCTGGAACTCGGTTTATTGGTCGATCCGAGGTATCCCCAGCAGTTCGACGCCACGGAACAGGCCAGCCTGCTGGCGGATGCGGTGCTGGAGGGACCATCGGCCATCCTCGTCGCTCCTGCTGATCGCACGGCAATGATCGAACCGATCCGCGCCGCCGCGAGCAGCGGAATCCCGATCGTAACCGTCGATACCATCATCGATGAGCCATTGGCGATTGCCGAAGTTGGGTCTGACAATGTGCTTGGTGGCCAGATGGCCGTCTGGGCGCTCGCGGAACTCACCGGCGGCACGGGATCAGTTTTTCTCTCCACGACTCGTCCAGGCATTTCGACGACCGATGACCGCCAGAGCGGATTCGAGCAAGCGCTTGCATCGTATGACTTCGTTTCGATCGGTGTCGAGTACAACAATAACGATGCGTCGCTGGCACGAGAGCAGATTGACGCGGTTCTCGACCAACATCCAGACCTTACGGCAATCGTGGCGACAAACCTCAACGGCTCTCTGGGCGCCGCCGAGGCGATTCTCGACCGGGATATGCAGGGTCAGGTCGCGGTGATTGGTTTCGATGCGGGACCGACCCTCGTTTCAGCGCTCGAACAAGGCATCGTCAGCGCCCTCATCGCTCAGCACCCCTACGATATGGGCTATAGCGCGACGTACATTGCAGCGGATTTTGTCCACTCCGGGATTACACCGGGACAGCGGCAATTCACCACCGATTACTCCGTTGTCACGGCCGGCAATGTGGACGATCCAATTATCCGGCGCATTCTTTACGTCGAGGACTGCGCCGAGATTCCGGAGCTCGCGGCAACGCCAACGGCTTAGTCGCAGGATGTCTCACCTTCCAGCAGCAGGTCAGCGTAGGATCCTGGCACCCGGTCTAGCGCATCGAGTCCCAAAGACGAGGCGAGCGCGGCCAGTTCCTCATACGCGGTGGGATCGTCATCGGTTGTCGTGACCGTCTCCAACTCCACGAACGCGCCCAGACCCGCGACCATGTCCAGGTGAATGCGAGTTCGCCGCCAGATGGCCACCCGACGTTGCTTTTCGACAACGATCTTGACTCCCAAGGTCGACCGCAGCGCTTCCAGGACAGAGGGCGCCACATTCGGATCGAGCGGCGCGCGGGAGTAGGTGCTCCATCGCGCGGCATCGTTGTCTGGCCTCTGGTAACCGACGAGTTCGTAGCTGACGGCCTGCCCTTCACTCGTAATTTCCCGCAGCTTGAGCCGTCCGTGCCGGACGTGGAAGTACGTGTCGACCTGACGCATCGCGTCCTGCGTGGATGCATCCAGAGCGTTTGCCCGCGCGGCGACACGTTCGAGCTCATCGGGCGTGGCTCGCACTTTCAATTCGAGATTCGTCGCCATGTGTCTTCCTCACGATGGTGTCAGGTCGTAGAGTAGACTGCGCCCATTTGACGAGACGCGGCGATACCCCGGGGAATCGATGCAGATCAACGACGATCAGAAGGCACTGCGCCCGGTCGATACCAGCTATCGGGGGATCATGGGAATCCGGAACTTCCGGATTCTCTGGATGGCATCCACATTTGCGTTCATCGCGAATGCT
>JBFWRO010000223.1:0-5571 GCA_050248865.1 Thermomicrobiales bacterium
GTCCTTCAAATCTATGAGCATCCTGTCGTTGCCTCGAATCCCACCAGGTCGTTCGAGCAATTCTGGCAGGAAATGATGACCTGGCAGTTCGGGCATCCGAGAGCAGTGAGAACGCCGGAGGGAGACGCGCTCGTCGCCTGGTATGCCGGCGATGACAGTGCAACCAGCATGCATTGGGCACGAATCGCGTTCGACGCTGACAGAAAGGGAGAACCATGACCGGCACGCTCGCCAGTGAGCTGGCAACCGATGGCGGTCACCCGGTGCGCAATTCACCGCTGCCGGGTGCGAGCCGGATGATGGGTGACGCAGAGCTCGAGGAGCTGTCGGCAGTTGTCCGGTCAGGTCAACTTGGCCGTCATGGCGGTACGCGGGTCAAGCTCCTCGAGCAGGCGTTCGCCGAACGCTACGGAGTGAAACATGCAATTGCGGTGTCGTCTGGTTCGGCCGCCGTCCATACTGCCATCGCCACCATCGATCCTGATCCCGGAGACGAGATCATCACCACACCCTGCAGCGACTTCGGCACGATCATGGGGATTCTTTTTCAGAATGCGATCCCCGTGTTTGCTGATCTCGATCCTCAAACCTTTTGTCTCGATCCATCCTGCGTCGAACGCCTGATCACCCCGCGCACGAAGGCAATCATGCCTGTGCACCTGTTCGGCGGACCTGCCGATATCGACGCGCTCGCCGACATTGGGAAGCGCCACGGCATTCCCGTGATCGAGGACTGCGCGCAGGCGCAGCTGACTGAGATCGATGGCCGCCTTGCGGGCACCATCGGCGACATCGGTTGTTTCAGCTTCAACAACACCAAACACCTGAATTGCGGCGAGGGAGGCATGGTCGTGACGAATGACGACGCTCTGGCCCGGCGCGCTCGCCTGTTTACCGACAAGGCGTGGCCGCGCGAAGAAGCTGGCCGGTACAGCCTCTTCCTCGGTCAGAACTACCGCCTCAACGAGCTCGAGGCGGCTGTGGCGCTGGTCGGCCTGCGTCGCCTCGACGAAAACATTGCTGCTCGCCGGGCTGCCGTGGACAGCATTCACCAGAAAATTCGCGATATTCCCGGCTTGAGTATCCCTACCTATCCTGCCGGGGCTCGTTCCAGCTTCTGGATCCTGCATTTCTTTCTCGATCACCAACTCGATGCTGATCGAATCGCCGCGGCGCTTGTGGCGGAAGGCGTCCCCTTCTCGGCAAAATATGTGACGCCTCTCTACACCTGGCCTGTGTTGCGCGATGCACAAACCTATGGGAAGTCCCGGTTCCCCTTCGATTCCGCATACACGGATCGGGCTTTCGACTACGCTCCCGGGCTCTGTCCGGTGTTCGAGGAACGGCGGGAGCACCTGATTCTTCTTCCTGTGGACGAGCAATGGTCAGACGCCGATGCCAGTGACGTGGCAGCGGCACTGCGCAAAGTCATGTGCGCGTTCGGCGAGCGGATTGGCGAGCATGCTGATTGACATCAACGCGTCGTTTGGAGGACGGGAGGCTCTTCAGCGTTTCACTGTCGAGTCGCTCGAACACGAGCTGAACCGGACGCCCTATTCACTTGCGTTTGTCAGCGCGAATGAGGGTGAGTTCGATCCGCGGACAGCAAACGACGACATTCTCGAACGCTGTGCACGCCACGATCGCTGGCTTCCCACCGCGACGCTCCATCCTGGCGACACGTTCTCCTGGCAGGATGAACTCCGGCGGGCGCAAGCCATCGGCATCAAGCTCTTTCGGATCAATCCGGTTGCCAGCGGTTGGGCGGCCGACTCGATTCTCATGGATCTCCTCGTGGACCGGTTGGCGGGCACTGGCGCAGCGCTCATCGTGGGCAGCGCTCCTGCCGGGTTGCCGTCTCGCATAGCCGGCAAAACGGCGCTGGCTGGGGTTCCGGTCATTTTCACGGAAGCCCGGTACTTTCCGTTGACGGAGTTGATCCCACTCGCTCAGCACTATCAGGACATTTACATCGAGACGAGCCGTCTGACGAGTCCGGGTGGCATCGCGCTTTGCGTGGGCGAGATCGGCGCTCATCGATTGCTCTACGGTTCAGGCGCTCCGCGATACCCGGCCGGGGTGGCCTGGCGAATGCTGCAATGGGCCGAGATCTCCGACGCTCAGCGAACCGCCATCGCCTGGAGAAACGCTTCAACGCTGCTGGGGCTCGACCCGCCTCCGTTGTTTCGGCCGCCTTCCGGGGTCAAATCCGCATCTGGGCAGGTGACAATCATCTCCGCAGTCAAGGCGGAAAGCGATCCGGAATCGAACGACGCCGAGCGTGGGACGATCTCAGTGGCCCGACGGGGCACGCCGCACGAGACCCAGTTGCGCCAGAAGCTGCAACAGACCGAACGCAAGACCATGACCGGGCTTCGGGCTCTGGGGCCGTCAGAGCCGGCAAACAGCGGTCCGGCATTTCCTCCTGCGGTGGATGTTCATTTGCACGACAAGTTCGCGGGAGCGCCTTTTCCTCGTTTCTCGCCTGCTGACTATGACGCTGAGCTCGCTCGCAACAGGATTCTGGCAGGCGTGTCGTCGTCTGCAACAGCAATTTTCCACGATCTGCGCAAAGGCAATGACCAGCAGGAGGCGGTTCTGCGAGAAGTGCCGCGACTGCGCGGCTATGTGGTTGTCGATCCGCGCTATCTCGACGACTCTCTGGTCGAGCTCGACCGGCTTTCCGATTCCGACCGGTGGGTCGGTGTGAAGGTGCACTGCGCTCACGCCCGAACATTGACGGGCTCCCCGGCGATGGCAAATCTGATGGCGGCCGTGGCCGAGCGCGAACGGCCAATTCTCGTGCATCCACTTGGCGCCGACTGGCCAGAGGCGCTGAGTGTGTTGGCCCGCCGCCATCCCAAGCTCCCGATCGTGGCCGCGCATGGGGGCTATGGCGATGCGCCGCATCCGACACATGACGCGGTCCTGCGGTTGGCCGGATTCCCGAACGTCGTTGTCGAGTTCTGCAGTACGTACCTTGCCCCAGGGGCGATTCGCCGGGGAATCCGGTCTCTCGGCGTCGAGAGAGTCCTTTTCGGCAGTGATTTCCCGCTGATTTCGCTGGAGTACATGCGGGTCGCGTACAACGATGCGGAACTGACTGGCGAAGAAGAGGAAGCAATCTTCATCAAGAATGCCCTGCGGCTCTTTCCATCGCTTGGAGCTCTCGTAGAGGAGGGATGCCCCACGAATCAGGCATAACACTGTGATCGCGCGTCGTGAGGACATTCCTCGCAAATTGCTGCACATCCGGGAGGAAGAAATGAACACGTCGAATACTGCGTTGCAAAAAATGCTCAGCGGAGAGGCTGCGTTTGGCTGGGCGCTGGGTCTCGGGTCGGCGCTTGCGGCAGAGCGGATGGCCCAGACAGGCATCGACTTCATTATGATCGATGGTCAGCACGGCTCTTGGGGTGGTGATTCGACCATCGCGGCATTCATGGCCATTAAGGCGGGCGGCGCCACGCCGATGGCGCGAGTGGCAAGCAACGACTACACCCGAATCGGCAAGCTGCTCGACGAAGGGGCGCTCGGCATCATTGTGCCTATGGTGCACACCGCCGACGACGCAAAACGCGCGGCGGATGCGTGTCGCTTTCCGCCGACCGGGACGCGCTCGTGGGGATGGGGCCGCGCGGGAGCCTACGGCGATGACTACCCTCACGCCGTCAATACTGAGATTTTCGTCGCCGTTCAGATCGAGAGCGCAGAGGCGGTGAAGAACGCCCACGCCATCCTGGGAACAGATGGAGTCGACGGATGCTGGATTGGACCATCAGACCTGCAGCTTTCGCTCGGGTATCGCCCCTGGTCGGACGACGGCGTCAAAGCGCTGGATGAGGCGGTGGCGAAGATCGAAGAAGCAGGAAAGGCCACCGGCAAGATTCTCGGTTTTGCGACAAACGGGCCAGATCATGCCCGATCGCTGGCTGAACGCGGATTCCGGTTTCTGACGGCGGGGAGCGATATCGGCTTCATGCTTGGCGGAGCCTCGGCCGGACTCAAGATTTTGAAAGGATAATCTCAGGAAAATTATCACGAGGCGTTTGAAATCTGATCTACAGGCGGGTACCATGCCTGCACAATGCACTGAATTTCATTGCACGGGCCGTTGGCGGCAGCCAGATCAGGCTTTCCCACAAGGAACCGCGATGAGGAATCGGCTGCAGAGAGGAGGTAGCACGGGAGGATACAAGGAGCGTGCCGGGCGCTCGATCGAGATCGCATCTCTTCGAGGCCAGGGAACGTGCTTTTCCGTTCGACGAATAAAGGAGTGAGCTCGATGAAGCACAAACGATTACGGACGCCATTGCTCTTGCTGGGCATATTGGCGTTGGTGGCCTCCATCATGGCGCCAACGCTGGCCGTGGCGCAGGACGCCAGTCCGGAGGCTGGCGGCGGCGGGGTAATGATCGGCGCCTTCGATGTTGGCCCAGGCGGCGCGCCCGAGCAGTTCAATCCGCTGACAGCTGGCGCAGGCTTCACCTGGTTCGAGAAATACTTTTCCAAGTTGATGCTCTACAATACGAGCTTCTCCGAGATTCAGGGTGAGCTGGCGGAATCCTGGGACGTCAACCCGGACGCCACTCAGTACACGATCAATCTGCGCGACGGCGTGACCTGGCATGATGGCGAGCCATTCACGTCTGCCGACGTCAAATTCACAATCGAGTTTGCCGCGCATCCCGACAGCGCCAGCTACATCGGCGCCAAGTTCGCGACCGTCGAGTCGATCGAAACGCCTGACGAACTGACTGCCGTCATCAATTTGAGCGCGCCGAACTCCACGCTACTCGACGCATTTACCTTCCTCGTGATGCTGCCGATGCATCTGCTGCAGGACATGGCGCCGGCCGATGTGATCGAGTCTGACTGGTGGCGAACGTCGCCAGTTGGCACCGGACCCTTCAAGTGGGTGACCCACGAGCCCGGCCAGTACGTCGAACTCGAAGCGTATGACGGATACTGGAGGGGGCGACCTCAACTCGATGGCATCATCAATCGTTACTTCCCCGAGGCCGGAAGTTCGGTGATCGCGCTTCGCGCAGGAGACATCTCCTTCACCTACCTGACCACCGATGAAGCGCTCGACCTGCAAAGCGATGCCGCTTTCAACGTCCTGGAAGGACCGTCGCTTGTGGTCAATGCCTTCGGGTTCGACCTGACCGATGAGCGATTCCAGGATGTGCGAGTGCGGCAGGCATTCGCCTACGCGCTCGACCGTCAGATCATGATCGACCAGCTTTTCCAGGGAACAGCGACAGCGGTGCCATGTGCGTATCTGCTGCCGCAGTTCATTCCGGCTGATGTCAATATGTACGAGCAGGATGTCGAAATGGCTCAGTCGCTGCTCGCGGAGGCAGGATTTGATACCAGCCAGCCGCTCGAGATCGTGACCTACTACTCCGATCAGTTGTCTCAGGACGTGATGGTCACGGTGCAGCAGTTCCTGGCGGATGTTGGCGTAAACGTCACGCTCCGGACGACGGACACCCCTGGCACCTACAACGAGGTCGTCGCCGATCCCGCTCAGTGGGATATAAACTACTTCGGCGCCGCGAATGGCCC
>JBFWRO010000224.1:0-5555 GCA_050248865.1 Thermomicrobiales bacterium
GACGACGCGGTTGTGATCGACGATCAGTTTCGGCAGAAGCGCGGCCGACGTTGGCCGGTGAACGTTGATCAGCACTGGGGTGGTCCAGGAGTCTCCTGGATCCTTCTGGCTCACGAAAATGTCGGCGTTGAGAGGCGAGGATGCCCGCCCCTGGTCGCCGAAGGCGCGCTGATCCTGCCAGGCGACGTAAAGGCGGTCGTTGGCATCGATTGCCAGTGACGGCGCGATCTGGTGACCTGCCAGCAGGTCGAGTGAAACAGAAGAGGGAGCGATCCAGCCTCCTCGCCCATCCTCCATCGTGTAGATGAGCGTGCTCAGGAACTCTTCCCCCACCCTTTCGCGCGCCGAATAGACAACGTGGACCAGTCCGCGGCTGTCGACGACGGCGGTGGCGCCGAACTGTATCTCTCCAGCCGGCATTGGGGTTGCCGTGGTCCACTGTCCCGTGGACGGATCGAAGTGTGAGGCGTAGAGCAGCTGCATGTCGCGGCGCGGACCGTTGTCGGCCAGAGCGCTGAAGAACGCCCATGCGCCTCCATCCGGTGTGGTCACAAGCTCCGGCGACCATTCGAGCCACACCCGATACGGCGTGGTACCGCCTTCTCCATCGCTCATCCGAATGGTGGACCGTTCGGGGGAGGTCGTGCGGATGACGCCATGAGGACCGGTACAGGCGCCCCAGAGCCCGCCCCCCTCCTGCTTGGCAAGCTCCTCCCCATCAGCGAACCAGAGCGCAAAGCGGCCGGCAATGTCACCAGTGACCGCCGCGAAACCACCGCGAATTTGTTCGAAGTTCAGCAAACGACGGGTGCCGTCGTCTTCTTCGGTCCAGATGAAACGAGCATCGCCATCGACTTCGACGAAAACCCTCGGGGTTGTCAGTCTGGTCAAATTGCCGGACGACTGCTCTGCGAAGCAGTCCTCTGCCACTGGAGCATCGACATATGAAAGCGGCGTGGCAACCTCGCCTGTACCCAGGGCGAGGGTGCCTCCGTCGACAACCTCACCAACAATTTGGCGGGCAGTTTCGCCGGGAAGATGGAGCTGATCAGGCAGGTCCTCGAGCTGGACGCCACCGGCGATCGCCGGTCTGAGCGGGAAGGAGGAGTCCCCCAGCACCAGGGCCGGGTCGAGAATGTCGTTGGCAACTTCGAACACCAGTGCGAGGCGCTCGGTCTGACCGGCGTCGATGGCCACCCCTTCACTCACGACCTCAGGCATCAGATCGAGGTCATCAGCGACTCGTTCAGTACTGCGGCGGGCGAATCCGCGCGATTCACTGTCGCCGGGCACCTGCAGGGCAAACGCCGTGGGATCGAGCGAATAATCATTTCGACTCCAGTTGGTGATGTCGGCGATGACAACCACCCAGTCTTTGTCATCGCGAGGCGGGAGATCGTATTCCGGGAATTCGACCTGCCGCCATGCGGTGACGACTGCCACACGCCATGCACCGGCGACAAACTCGGAGACTTCGTACGAGCCTGCCGCGACGGGCGAGGCGACCGGAGATGCGGCCGGGGTGGCAGGCTGGTCCTGACCAAGGACGGGAAGATCGGCAAGTGGAGTGCTTTCCTGCGCGAATACCGGCAGGACAAGGATCGACCCGGCCATGACGACAACAAGCGCAATCGCGATAGCGCTTGCCCGTCCAAATCCCAGCGTGGTCATCGGCAGGCACCTCTCAAGTTCAGAATCCAGACACCATCATCCGGGCGCTCGAATAAGCATACGTTCGCAGGGAGCAGCGTCGTTCAATCGCAGTCCCCCGGGTCGACCTATCGTAACGCAATACCGGCATTCATGATTGAAGTCATCGACCGTCGATGGTTCGACCACCTGTCCGCAACGCCGAAGATGAAGCCTAGTCCTCTGCGCCGTCGGTGGGTTCCCCAGCGTCATATGGAGGGAAGCGGAACTGCATATCGTTGTCGAGCAGACCCCCGTACCCCAAGCCGGCAACGTCTTCAGCATGCACTCGTTCGCCGGCCATGATCCACGGCAGAATCAGATCGGCCGACGTCGAACGGGAATACATCGAGCAGGAGGCAAGGTTGAACACTGGAAGACTCTTCCAGTTCGCAAGCCAGAGCATGCTTCCAGGATGAAGAGGAGCGCCAAACGCGACCATTTCGGCATCGAGCCGTTGGAGGGCCAGCAGGGTTGGGTCGAGGGGATCAATCGTGTTCCCACCTCCAGCCAGGATGAGATCGACCTGTTGATGCTGGTAACGCGTCATGACCTCGACGACCGCTTCGACCTCCCTGTCGACGTCGACGATATCGACCACGGTTCCGCCATACCAGCTGATCTTGGCGCTGACACTGTCGCGAAAACGCTGCTTGCTGCTGTCGTTCATGCCTTCAGTCGAAAAGACACCGACGCGAAGGGGCAGAAACGGTTTCACCTGGATCACTGTGGTCTCTGAGGCAATCGCCGAAGCGTCTCTGAGGTTGTTCTCGTGTGTTGCGATCGGTGTGATCTTGACACCCGCCAGCGTCTTGCCGGGCAACACCGCAAGACGGTCGATTTGTGTAAAGATGGCCATATCGCGGATGAGATTCATCGCCATCACGGCATCTCTATCGACGCGCAGCAGCCCCTTCCGCTCAGCCTTGACATTGACGCGGCTGAGGAGCGGACCGCGCGTCAGCGTGCCTGGTCCGGCGATGGCATCGGCAAGTTGCCGCGCCGCCGCGTCCTCATGGACTTCTCCGGCTTGGAGCAAGACGGCATGGACGGGTCGGTCGAGGAGATGTAGATCAGCGGCGCGGTCGGCCGTGAGGACCTCCCCCTTGCGGAAGAGCCGCTTTCCATCGACCCGAACTTCTTCGGCAATGATTGCGCCGCTCACGTCTTCCAGACTCTGCGGTTTTCGGGGATCCAGCACGATAGGTTGCACGGAGAAACTTCCCTGTTGAACTGACCCAGAACGGAGGCAATGCCACGGCGATAGTCAAGAGTCGACTATACCGCAACGCGTCGGGTTCGCCGCCAGGCGTTGGTCGTTGGCTGGTCACTCGCGGCAGCGGGCTTCGCATGGCATGACCGACGCTCAGCCACCCTGTCATTCGAGTTTGGGTTCATGAGCGATGACATGACCCGCAAGCGCCGGCTGGGTCAAATCAGCAACGGCGCTGGAGCATCCGACGCATTGCGAAACACGAGTCCGCATCACGTCGAAAGCGTTTGCTACGCCGCAGGAATTGGCTCCTCGCGCTCGGTCATGAGCAGCGGGCGGGAGCGATTGAGAATGACGTTGTCGTCGACAATGCACTTGCGGATGTTGTCCATCGAAGGAATTTCGTACATCACATCGATGAGGACCTCCTCGATGGCGGTGCGCAGGCCGCGAGCGCCGGTCTTGCGCTCCTCCGCCTGTCGCGCGGTCGCCTCGAGCGCTTCTCGCGTGAACACGAGCTCCACATCGTCGAGCTGGAAGAACTTCTGATATTGCTTGACGATCGCGTTGCGCGGCTCTGTCAGGATGCGGATCAGATCCTCATGGCTGAGCGAATCGAGCGCGACGGAGACCGGAAGCCGGCCGACGAATTCGGGAATGAGACCGTATTTGAGCAAGTCGTCGTGGGTCATTTGATGGAGCGGGTTCTCGGGAACCTCGTTCTCGCCCGGTTTGGCGCCAAAGCCCATGCGGTTCTGTTTGCCAATCCGCCTGGAAACGATCTGATCGAGACCTTCGAACGCCCCGCCACAGATGAACAGGATGTTGCGTGTATCGATCTGGATGTATTCCTGATGAGGGTGCTTGCGGCCGCTCTGGGGAGGCACATTCGCTACCGTTCCCTCGATGATCTTGAGGAGCGCCTGCTGCACCCCCTCTCCGGAGACATCGCGAGTGATCGACGGGTTATCGGCTTTGCGGGCAATCTTGTCGATCTCGTCGATGTAGATAATCCCGTGCTGGGCCCGAGCGACGTCTCCCGCTGATTGGATCAGGCGCAGGAGGATGTTTTCGACATCCTCGCCAACGTATCCCGCCTCGGTCAGCGCCGTTGCGTCGGCTATGGAAAACGGCACATCGAGCAACCGGGCGAGCGTCTGGGCAAGGAGCGTCTTGCCGCATCCAGTTGGGCCTACCAGCAGAATGTTGCTCTTCTGAAGCTCGACCTCGTCACCGTCGTCGTCGTAGATGCCGGCATTGATGCGCTTGTAGTGGTTGTAGACCGCGACTGAGAGGATTTTCTTGGCGCGATCCTGCCCGATCACATAGTTGTTCAGCTGTTCGTACAATGCCTTGGGTGTCGGGATTCTGGCTGGTCCGACCTGCGTCCTGGGAACCTGGGGCTCCTCTTCCTCGATGATTTCACGGCAGAGTTGCACGCATTCATCGCAGATATACACCTGGTTGGGTCCGGCAATCAGCCTCCGGACCTCTTCCTGTCCCTTATTGCAGAATGAACAACGGTAATGCACCCCGAACACCTCATGATTAGTGATTCGATCGAGAGCGAGATCACCTGAGCCAGCAGTCTGGCGCCTCACCCGGCGGATAGATACTTCATGGTAAGGCAAGCAGTGCTCGCCCAGACCTACTTCGACTTCGAGCCGTTCTCTGAACCGCTGGCAGCGGCGATCAATTTGTGGGTCGGCTCGAGGACCTCGTCGACAATCCCGTATTCCCTGGCTTCGTCCGCTGGCATGTAGTAGTCGCGCTCGGTATCGCGCTTGACGCGATCGAACTCCTGCCCGGTGTGGAGGGCCAGGATCTCCGTCAGCTTCGTTGTCAGGTTGATCGTTTCACGCGCCACGACTTCGATATCGGGAACCGCGCCCCGGAATCCGGCAGAGCCCTGATGGATCATGACCCGAGAGTTCGGCAAGGCGAATCGCTTCCCCTTCGTGCCGGCAGCAAGCAGTACGGCAGCCATGCTGGCGCTCATTCCAATACAGAACGTGGCGACATCTGGCTTGATCATCTGCATCGTATCATAAATGGCCAATCCCGAATAGACGACGCCGCCAGGCGAGTTGATGTATAGCTTGATGTCCTGCGTCGGATCATCGTTCTCGAGAAAGAGCATCTGAGCGATGACCACATTGGCGATCTGATCGTCGATCGGCGTACCGATGAAAATGATCCGGTCGCGCAGCAGCCGGGAGTAGATATCGAACGCTCGCTCACCGCGGTTGCTGCTTTCGACAACCATCGGCACGAGATTTTCAACACGGGGAATGTTCATCGATCTGTGTTTCCTTCATACGTTACAACGCCGGGAGATTCCGGCTATCGGATGCAATTGCGACGAACGGCGAGCGGAAGAAACCCCAATCAGGCTTCCGATCCTTCGTCTTCACTCTCATCACTCGAGGATGAGTCACTCGAATCCTGATCATCGATCGATGATTCGACTTCGGCCGAGGCGGTCGACTCCGCGGAAGTGTCGCCGGCACTTTCATCAACGTCCTCGGGAACAAAGGCATTGATCACCGCGCCTTTGCCTTCGGTGGCGATCTCGATCAGGCGATCGGACCGTCGCCGAACGTAAAGGTCGTTGCGCAAAGTGGAACGCAGGAAGTCATTGGAGCGGTACGCG
>JBFWRO010000225.1:0-5524 GCA_050248865.1 Thermomicrobiales bacterium
CGTAAATGTAGATCGGTCACCACCAACTGTCTTTCGGGTGTTCGTCTTCCTGCTGCGTATATGGTGGCCCGGCTGCCAAAGGAAATGCCTTCTGGGCACGTGGAACGAGCGATGAATAGGGCACTGCGCTTAGAGTCCGCGCTTTTTAGATCTGATGCTGCTCCAGTCGCGCGAGGTCAACTGCCGCTCCCAGGCCCGGGGCGTCGGAAAGCCAGAGGTGTCCATTCTCGATGCGCATCGGCGTATCGAGCAGGTGATCGATCATCAAAAAGGGCCCGCAGAGTTCGGTGGAGAAAGCGCCCGGCAGCGTGATTGCCACATGCGCGCCCATCAGCGTACCGATGCCAGCCTCGATCATGCTGCCGATGACAACCGGCAGGTGAGCAGCTTCACTGATCGCGGCCATGGCCAGGGAATTCAGTGCTCCGCCACTTTTCAGTACCTTGATGTTGATCATATCTGACGCCCCATGCCGAACACAGGTCATCACGTCATGAGGACTGTGAATCCCCTCATCCGCCAGCACCGGCGTCTCCAGGGACTGCCGCAGAAACGCCATCCCCTCCCAATCGCTCCGAGCCACCGGCTGGCTGATCAGCTCCAGGTCATAACGCTCGAGACGTCTGCCGACCTTGAGCGCGTCCTTGCGCTCGTAGGACTCCTCGGCGTCGGCACGAACCAGCACAGAAGGGCCGACCGCTTCCCGCACCGCGGCGACCATCGCTTCGTCCCGATCGATGCCAAAACCGATCTTCAGCTTGAGACGCGTGAGTCCGCGATCGACCCACTGCCGCGCCTCTTCCGCCATCTCCGCCGGTTCACCAGAGTGCAACACATTCAACAACGGCACACTGTCGCGAACCGGCCCGCCCAGCAAGCGAAAGACCGGCAAACCGTATGCCTTTCCCAGCAGATCCCAGAGCGCGGTTTCGACGGCAGCCTTGGCGAATTCGTGACCATCGAGCATCGCGAAGTGCCGGGCAATCGCGCGGACGTCTCGTGGATCTCGCCCGATCAACTCCCCACTCATCACATCACGAATCATGGAAAGCACATCCTGCGCGGTTTCCGGCGCATAAAACAGAAACGGCGCCGCTTCCCCCCAGCCCGTCAGTCCCTCATCGGTCGTGATCCGCACGAACACGAATTGCTTTGACGGAATCGATCCCCGCCAGACCACAAATGGCTCCCGGAATGGAATCTCGACGAGGTAGGTATCGACTGATGTAATTCTCACGAACGACCCCTCACGCAGCAGTATCTGCCGGAATCCCAGTCACTCTCCGCGTAGCGGCGGGACCCATGCCCCCGCGTTCCCCGCATAGCGGCGGAACCTGTCCACCCTTATCCTCGTAGCGGCGGGACCTGTGCCCGCCGGTGGTCGAACGCAGCGACGCAGGAGCGAAGTGAGACCACAACTCGGTGGGAATGTGCACCGGGGATCGCCGCTTCGGGGAACTCAGGCAACCCGCTGCACCGATTCCTGGTGAAACCCGGTGACTACGCGAATGTATCCCGCCAGCTCGGCGTCGAGACCTGGATCGCCGGTATCGACCAGCAACGGTCCGCCCGCGAGCCCGGCCAGCTTCGCCGACGCGGCCACGACGACGATGTGCTCCTTACCCACCCGGCGAATCACCTCCGGGCTGATCTGCTGATTCCCCCTGCCGAACAGATACCCCTGACCCCCGATCGGCGTGACCAGGATGCGGGCCGGCACACCATCGAGATGCTCAAGAATCGTTTGCTCGGTGGCGTCCGTTGCCACCAGCTCTCCCCGGCAGGCGAGATCGACGCCGAGCAGCGTTTTGGCCATGCCAATGCGCCCCGCGATCGCCCGGGTCGTCGTCCCCGGCGCCATGATCCACAGGGCGCCATCCTGCATCCGTTCGGCAATGTCGGCGGCGATTCCGGCCAGATCGCCGTCGCCCGACGTGCTTCCTGACTTGAGGCTTTGCACCAGACCGCGCTGCGCAGGCACCTGCAGGTAGCCATAGAGCCGGGCGGACAGCCGCCCTGCCCGAAACGCCTCTTCGTCGATGTCCATCACTTCCGATTCGCGCAATTTCGGTGTCGCTGCCGTCAAAAATATGGCCGCGGCCTCACCCGCCGCTCGCGGAGTCGTAGCGTAGACAGCCGAATGCATTTTGACGCCGGTAGGAATCCCCAGCACCGGCGGACCTGTCCCAGTGGCAGCGTAGATGTCCCGTGCGGTGCCATCACCCCCGGCGAACAGCAGGAGGTCGACACCCGCCTCGATGATCGCCTTGGCGGCAGCCTGGGTGTCGGCCGAGGAAGTGTCCTGTCCTGCTGTTTTGGCCGCCTCGACCGCCATTCCGGCCGTCTTCCCCGCCATTCCGGCCGCACTCCCCGTCATTCCGGCCGTCGTCCCCGTCATTCCGGCCGTCTTCCCTGTCATTCCGACCGAAGTGGAGGAATCTCTCGTCGGATGATGGCCTGTCTCCTCCGAGGAGCCGTCCTCCTTCCAGTCGTGAGATCCCGCGACCGTATTCGGGATGACCACCCGGATTCCCAGGGACTCGGCAATGTCGGCGCCCATGGAGCCAGACGGAGCCAACACCTCCACACCATCGCCGAGCCGCTCGCGCAACACCGTCAAAGCGATCCGGGATCGTTCGCCGGAGAGCGGCGTCGCTCCCAGTGCCCGCGCCTGTTCCAGTGCGGCGAGGCCGTCGGTGCCCTTCAGGCCGACTCTGCCCCCCATCCCGGCGATTGGATTGACGACAAGTCCAATGCGTTTCACCGAGCTTCCCACCTCGGAAACGGGATATGGCGCCCAGGACAGAGATGTTGATCGAACCCCATTGCCTATTGCCTGCTGCCTGTTGCCTGCTTCACCGTCTCCCCGTACTTCCGTTTCCAGCCGCGCCACGTCATCGCCCACTGGTCCGGTTCGTCGACCGCTTCCTCATGAATCCGGTGGATCGCCGACGCGTGAGGCGAGGAAATGACCGTTTCCGGATCGGTGCGCGCCTCCTTGTCGATGTGCGACAGCACCGTTCCATATTCCTCCAGATCACTCTTCGACCAGGACTCCGACGGTTCGAGCGTCATCGGTTCGGGCACGATCACCGGATGATGACTGGTGAAATACCCCTGCAAACCGAAATCAGTGATCCTGCGGCGGACGTCCTCCGTCCCGACGCCGGTGTCATCGAGCAACGGCTGCCAGCTATAGCGAACCTCCTGCAGTCGGTGTCCCTCCGATTCATAAGGAATATCGATGCCCGGGATCTGCTGGAGCATCGACTGCAGGTAGTTGTTGTTCAGCACCGCCGTTTCCGCAACCGCCTTGAGTCCCTCCGCGCCGTGCGCCATGACCCAGGCATAGGACCGCAGCACCGCCTGAACGTTGCCATGGAATGATCGGCTCTTCCCAATACTGTCGGGACGATCGTAGTCCCAGGCATACCGCTGACCATCGAAGACGACCATCGGCGCAGGCAGGTACTTGGCCAGCTCAGCCGTCACACCACCCGCTCCGCACGATCCGCCAGTCGAACCGTGAGGCACCGAGAACGTTTTGTGCAGATTGAACTGGCACAAGTCGAACCCGTTGTCCCTTGCCCGGGTGACCCCCAGAATCCCGTTGGCGTTGGCCTGATCGTAGGCGCACAGTCCGCCGGCCTCGTGGACGACGCGGGTGAACTCCTCCACATGCGGGTTGAAGACGCCAGTGTCTTCAGGATTGGTCATCATCAGCCCGGCGGTCCGCTCGGAAACGACCGCCTTCAGCGCCTCGAGATCTGGATAGCCATTCGGTCCCGGCATCAGGGTGATCACCCGAAACCCGGCGACCGCCGGCGCGGCGCAATCGATCGGATGAGAAAACGCGGTGGAGATGATCTCGTTCCGCTGCTCGAGCTCACCTCGGTCGCGGTGATACGCCCGAATGATGCACGCATTGACGAAAATGGCCGTCGACCCCCCGGCCGGCTGGAACGTAAACGCATCCATGCCGGAGATCTCGCAGAGCATCTGCTCGAAGTCGTAGATGATCTTCAGAATGCCCTGCGTGGTGGCGTCATCCTGCAACGGGTGCAGGTCACTCATCTCGGTCATGCGCGTCAGATGCTCGTTGACCTGCGGACTGTATTTCATCGTGCAGGTTCCCAGACTGGCATCGGGCGTGATGTGGCACCCCATCGTCATCTGCGCCAGACGCAGGTAGTGCCGCAGCACCTGGGGTTGGGCCAATTCAGGCAGCTTCGGTGGCTCAGCGCGTCGCATCTCTTCCGGAATCAGCGACCACGGATTCGTCACGGCACTGGCAATACCCGGTTCGACCGATGGCGGAATATAGCCCCGCTCCCCTGGCGTGCCTTTCTCCAGAATCAGCGGCTCATCCCATTTGGCGGCGTGATAGTTGCGTAACCTGCTCATGCTGTTGCCTCCGCGAATGCCGCGACGAGGCGGTCGATATCGGCTTGTGTATGTATTTCGGTGACGCAGTAGAGAGCGCTCTGGCCCAGTTCGGGGAACTCGGAGGAAAGATCGTGTCCGCCATAAATGCCCTGTTCGAGAAGGGCCGCGTTGATCTGCGCGACGGTCTTGCCAGTGCCATCGACATTGACCACGAATTCCTTGAAGTGAGGTGCATCAAGAGCGGGTGCCTTGACGCCGGGAATTCCGCCCAGCTGCTGCACGGCGTAATGCGAACGTTGCAAAATGCCCTCGCCCACTTCCCGCAGACCCTGCGGGCCCAGGAGCGACAGATACACGGCTGCGGTAATCCCCCAAAGCCATTGGGTGGTGCCGGTGAAGTCGGGTGACGCTTCACGCAGGTCGTAAGAGGTCCGCTCCATGGCCGCCCAGCCAAACCCCCATTCCCCTGCGGTGCGTCCGGGAGCGATCGAGACCATCAGGTAGGGGTACTCAGCCACGAACTCCGGCTCGTCCCGGGAGGCGATGAATCCGCAGAGCCCACCGCTGTATAGCATGTGCACGCCCAGCGCCTGCGCCTCGCCAACGACGATGTCGGCGCCATAGTCGGCGGGTGCGGCGAGCACGCCCAGCGTGATCGCATCGACACCGACGACCAGCAACGCTCCCGCCTCATGGGCGATGCGGCCAATCTCCGCCATGCGATGCTCGACGACGCCAAAGTACGACGGCACCTCCACATAGATCGAGGCGACGTCGTCCGACATCCGGCTGCGAAGATCGTCGAGATCGAGCAATCCGGTGGCCGGGTCGAGCGGCAGCCGCTCAGCGTCGAGCCAGGTGCCGGCCGTATTGGCCAGCTGCGACCATCGCTCGTGCTGCAGTGAGCCCGTGACCAGGGTTCGCCGGCGCCCCGTAATGCGGGCGGCCATCATCAGCGCGCTGGTCATCGCCGCCGACCAGTCGTAGACCGGGGCGCTGACCATCTCCATGCCGACGAGCTCGCCGATCATCGACTGGAACTCGAAAACGGCCTGGTACTTGCCCAGATCGGCGTAGGTATCGCCGCCGTAGGCGGTCAGTAACTCGGCGCGGCCATTGATTTCGTCGCACACGGCCG
>JBFWRO010000226.1:0-5471 GCA_050248865.1 Thermomicrobiales bacterium
CAGCGTGCCAGTTGCTGCGTCGCGGATGGTGATGGACTCCAGATGATTCTCTCCATGGCAAGCTTCAACGGCGACTCCCGTGCGCACGTCGATGTTTTCCCTGGATTCGATCTGCTCGATCAGGTAATGCGACATGCCTGCAGATAGCGATGCTCCGCGAACAAGCATCGTCACCTTACTGCAGCGTTCGGCGAAAAAGACTGCTGCCTGACCGGCCGAGTTGGCCCCGCCGACGACGAAAATCTCCTGATCCCGGTACGACTCGGCTTCGACTCTCGCTGCTCCGTAATACACCCCCAGGCCGGCCAGTCTTTCGGCTCCCGGAGTCTCCAGCCGCCGGTAGCTAACTCCGGTGGAGATGATCGCCGACAGTCCTCGAATCTCGGATCCATCCGTCATCTGCAAACCGACCGAACCCGGTTCCGGTGTGAGCCTGCAGGCTTCGTGAGCCAGGAGACGTTCAGCCCCGAATTTCACGACCTGGTCGCGCGCTCTGCGAGCCAGCTCCTGTCCGGAAACGCCTTGCGGGAAACCGAGATAGTTCTCGATTCGCGAGCTCATTCCTGCCTGACCACCGTCGGCATGACGTTCGACAATGCACGTTCGCAGCCCTTCTGACGCGCCGTAAACCGCGCCCGCCAGTCCGGCCGGGCCTCCGCCGACGATGATCAGATCGTAAAGGGGCGCCACGGCCTTATGGCGCAAATTGAGCTGGTCGGCAACCTCTCCGATCGACGGTCTGGTGAGGACGACGCCATTGTCCAGAATTACGACAGGCAGGACGTCCGCTGGTAATCCGGCGGCTTCCATCAAAGTCCTGGCCTGCTCATCGGCGCCACTTTCGTACCATGCGAACGGCACCTGATTGCGGGCCAGAAAGTCGCGAATCTCGTGTGATTCTGCGGACCACCGGTGCCCGACGATCCGTACGCCCCGAAATGGCGGCCGGAAGCTCGAAAGCCAATCCTCGAGCATATCGTCCAGAATCGGATAGAGCCGCTCATCTGGCGGATCCCACGGCTTCATCAGGTAGTAGTCGAGCTTTGCATCATTGATGGCCTTCACCGCAGCATCCGTGTCGGCATAGGCCGTCAGCAAAGCGCGCTTGGCTTCCGGGTAAAACTCCCGGGTCGTCGTGAGGAACTCGACACCGGACATCCCGGGCATGCGCTGATCGGCGAGAAAGAGCGCGATGGGCTCGTTTCGAAGCCGGGTCTCCCGAGTCGTAGCGAGTGCTTCTTCGGCCGAGGTGCTGTACAACAGTCGATAGTGTTTGCCATAGTGCCTGCGCAGGTCGCCGGCGATCGCGCGGAGCACGTCCTGATCGTCATCAACGGCAAGGATGTAGGGAACTGACATGTGAGTGGGGCCCCTCGGAATCCTGGTTTCGCTGGGGGCGCATGTGAAAAGAATCGTCGCCAAAGGTCGCCAGCGAAAGGTGCGGTTCGATCTCTCTCAAGCAGGTATGATAGCGAATTCCAGAAAGAAAGGGGTGCGCTGGTGAGCAATCAAGTTCAGTTCAGTTCCGATTCACGGCTGCGAGAAAGCGAGCAGCGCTATCGAGACGTCATTCAGGGAGCCTCAGATCTGATCCAGAGTATCCGGCCCGATGGTTCCTTCGAGTTCGTCAATCGTGCATGGCTCGAGAAGCTCGGATATTCGGAGGAAGAACTTACCGGCCTGACGATCTGGGATGTCATTCACCCATCGGCAGTGGATGAATGTCAGATCCACTTCGGCCAGGTGATGAGCGGTCACGACCTTCAGAACATCAGGGTCCTGTTCCAGACCAAGTCCGGTGAGGCGATTCCAGCGGAAGGCAGTGCGCACAGTCGATTCATCGATGGTGAACTGGTCGCCACGCATGGCTTCTTCCGGGATATCTCAGAGCGGCTGCGGCTCGAGCAACTAGCCAGCGAGAATCGCAAACTCGAGGAAGCGGAGCGGGCCCGGTATCAGGAAAAGATGGCCGCGCTCGGCAAACTCTCGGCAGGACTGTCACACGAACTCAATAACCCTGCCGCGGCCGCAGCGCGCTCGGTCCGCGGGCTTCTTCAAGCGCTGCATGCGCGGGACGAAGCGCAACGGTCGATGATTCGGCTGCAGGTCTCGCTGGAGGTCTGCGAGCGAATTGCCCAAGTCGCGGAGAAATGCGAGGCAGAACGTCAGCAGGCGCGCCATCGCTCCGCACTCGAGATGAGCCGCCTTGAAGACGAGATTGGCATCTGGCTCGAAGCCCACGGCGTTGCTGAATCCTGGAATTACGCACAGCCGCTCGTTTCCGGTGGGATCTCGACCAGCGATCTGGAGGATCTGGCTGGGCTGATGTCGGCCGAGTCGTTCGAATCCGCAGTCACCTGGATTGCCGAGTCACTGGTGATTCGGGAGGCGCTGGATGTCGTGATCCGCAGTACGGACCGCATTTCCGAGCTCGTGGGTGCGGTAAAAGCGTACTCCTTCCGCGACCAGGCGACAGAACAGGATGTCGATATCCACGATGGCATCGAAAACACACTGGTGATCCTCGCCTATCAATTGAAAGGGATGAAGGTCGAGCGCAACTACGACCATTCGATCCCTAAAGTGCGAACGTATGGCAGCGGACTCAATCAGGTCTGGACCAATATCCTCGACAACGCCGCCGACGCCACAAACGGAAGCGGCACCGTATCGATCAACACTCGACGCGAAGGTGATTTGGCCGTCATCGAGATTGCGGACGACGGTCCCGGCATTCCGGCCGAGGTGCTCACACGTATTTTCGAGCCGTTCTATACAACCAAGCCGCAGGGGAGCGGCACGGGTCTCGGCCTCGATATCGTTTGGCGCATTGTGGTGGACGAGCACGGTGGTTCGATCGACGCCGAATCTGAGCCTGGCAGGACGGTCTTCCGCGTCTCGGTGCCACTCTGCCCGGATGTACGGCAACGTACCAACGGAGCTGCAGAGATATAGGCACCGGGAATTACCGCGGTGTTCGTGGAACGCAATGATCTCTGATGCGAACGTCGCTGTATCGGCGTTCGCAGGCGAGGGGGCTTCTGGTTTTCAGGAGCGGAGGTTCAACGTGCGAAGCGGAGATAATCGTTCAGTAGAGCTTTGACCTGTATGCTTCCTCGATCTCGCAGTTCAGTTCGTCTCCACTCTTGTCACTGATCCTCAATTGCTCGGCCATGATCTCGCCCAGCGAGGGGAGGTCGCCCCGTCCCACCCAGTCTTCCGAACTCCAGAGACTCGAACGCTTGAAGGCCTTGGCACAGTGAAAGTAGACCTCGTCGACTTCCACAATGATGCCCAGGCTGGGGGATTTGCCCGCAACGGCACATGGTGCGAGCAGTGATTGGTCCCGGGTAATGGTTGCCCTGCCATTCACTCGCAATGTCTCTTCGACTCCGGGAATGAGAAAGATCGTACCGATCTGAGGGTTTTCCAGGAGATTTATCAGGGTGTCGGCACGTCGGTTGCCAGGTCGATCAGGAATCAGAATGTTCCGTTCGTCGATGACTTTCACAAATCCGGGCTGATCGCCTTTTGGCGAGACATCGCATTTGCCTTCCCGGCTCGATGTGCCCACCAGAATGAACGGCGACCGCCCGATGAAGTAGCGGGAGTGTCGGTCCAGGTGGCTCAGTTGCTTGTCGATGACGCTCTGACTGGGCATTCCCAGCACTTCGCGCAGTTCCTCGAGCGTCGAGACCACGCCACTCGTCGATACAATCGCTGCCATTGTTTCGGTTCCTCCATCCCACTTGGAATCGGCGCCGTCAGGCGTCGGCCGACTTCAATGAATCGCCGGTTGGGGGCGGTTACTCGAAGACGATGTCGAACGAGTACCCCGCCACTCGCTCCGGTGTAGGCTCCCATATGCGACCTGCGAAATCGACCGGGTCTTTCCCATGCGCGGCCAGGTACGCGCCCGACCCGGCGATGCCGGTCATGCCGCCCGTGCCCGATCCGCGGATGATCCTGAATTCCCCTTGCGCCGATTCAACTCCGTCGAACGTTCCAGTCTCGTGGACAACAAACCTCCCGGTCTTTTCCCCGATGGCGCCGGTGATCCGCAACTGCCCGACGAAGTCCGCCGATCCATCGGCACGGATCGTCATCAGATACATCGTTTCACCCGTGCCGGTGATGCCGCCACGGAACTCGAGCGACACCGAGGCCCGCGCGAGTGTTGGTGCAGGCTCTCCATACGCCTCCTGCTGCCAATCGAGGATGGTATATGTGCCTTCGACGAGCATGGTTCCCTGCCTCTTCGCGCGCCAGGTCGCAATGGGCGCCACCCTGTCCCTGATCACAGATCCATTCAAGCATACGCTGTGGCTGATCAAAGGTCCTGCCGGTCAGGTATCCTCCGCGCATTGGCCCGAGGACATTCGCGCATGGAGCACATGATGGCACCGAAGATCGTTTTCATAGGGGCGGGAAGTACGGTCTTCGCGCGGGCGCTCTTGCAGGATATTCTCAGTTTTCCCGAATTGCGGAGCGCGGAAATCGCGCTCATGGATATCGATTCCGAACGTTTGCGAGACTCGGAAATCGTCGCCAACCGTCTGGCTCTGCAGCTCGACGCCTCGCCGAGGATCTCGGCAACCACCGATCGCCGCCGCGCGCTCGAGGGCGCCGATTATGTGGTGAACATGATCCAGGTCGGTGGATACGAACCTGCGACCGTCATCGACTTCGAGATACCGAAGAAATATGGTTTGCGCCAGACCATCGCCGATACCCTGGGCATTGGCGGCATCATGCGGGCGCTGCGGACGATTCCGGTGATGCTCGACATCTCTGTAGACATCGAAGAGTTGGCGCCGACGGCGTTTTTTCTGAATTACACCAACCCGATGGCCATGCTGACGATGGCTATGGCCCAGGCATCCAATGTGGAAACGGTTGGCCTCTGTCACAGCGTGTTCGGGACTGCCCAGGAACTGGCAGAGATTCTCGATCTGCCTGAAGATGAAATCACCTATTTCTGCGCTGGCATCAATCATATGGCGTTCTTTCTCCGCTTCGAGCACAGGGGCCGCGATCTTTATCCCGACCTCCAGAGCATTGCTGCAGAGCGCAAGGAGCCCGCGTTCGAACGCGTCCGGTTCGAAGTGCTTCGCCGCTTTGGCTATTTCGTCACCGAGTCGAGTGAGCACTTCAGTGAGTACGTGCCCTGGTTCATCAAACCTGATAGACCTGAACTGATAGAGCAATTCAACATCCCGCTCGATGAGTACCCCGCCCGCTGTGAGGAGCAGATCGAGGGCTGGGCGGGAATGCGAGCAGCACTGCTGAGTGGCGACGACGCTGTGATCACGGCCGAGGAAAACGCCCGGGCGGCTACGCTGAGTGGAGCCAGCGAACGAAAGCTGGCGATGGCCGAGCGAGAGGATCGTGTCGCGGCGCAACGATTCCGCGCACGACGTGACGCCCGGAAGGCAGCGGCCAGTCAGGGCCACTCCGGCGAATATGGTTCG
>JBFWRO010000227.1:0-5433 GCA_050248865.1 Thermomicrobiales bacterium
CCATGCGCCGAGTCCTCGTTCTGCCGGAGGATGACGGCTGATCGTCCCGCACGTTCGTTCACGTGGCGTCGAATTCCATTGCTGCACCCAGAGTGGGAAAACGCGTGCGTCACCTGTCAGGCGAGGCTAAATGACACGTTGTTGACACGATGACGCCGGTGGATCGTGGAAGCTTGCCACGAACAATCGACGAAAATCTGCCTGACTGGCGAATGCGCCTCGAGGAGATTTGATCATGATCGCGACAACCGTGCAACCACTGAAAGTCCTCGTCCCACTTGATGGATCGGCGCTCGCGCTGCAGGCGATTCCGTACGCCTCCGCTCTGGCGGGATCGAAGGGAAAGCTCGTATTTACCTCCGTCCTCGATGTTGTCGAGGCAAATCGGGATTCACGGGGCCGGAAGCTTCCATTGACCGAGCAGGACCAGGGACGAGCCGCATCGCGGGCTGCGGAGTATCTGGAGGGAATCGCCGCGGAATGGGTCAATGGGCGAGGCCCCGCTCATGTCGTCGTCTCGATGGGCGACCCGACTGAGGAGATCCTGCGAATCGCCACAGAAGAGGCCGCCGATCTGATCGTCATTGCCAGTCATGGGCGGGGCGCCCTGGGCCGCTTGCGATTCGGCAGTGTCGCGGATCGATTGTCCCGGTCGGCGGAGATTCCCGTGCTGATCGTTCGGCCGGCCGATGGGGACGCAGAGGTCGATCGAGGCAGGATCGGGCAGTTCGTCGTCGCCCTTGATGGATCCGAGCGGGCAATGAGAGCGCTCGAGGTGGTAAAGAGGATCGCCAGTCTGACCGGCGATGCCGTGCATCTGGTGACGGTGGTGCCCGGGCCAGACGCCATCGCGATTCCGATGCCGTGGATGGGTCCTCCTGTCGTTCAGTACGACATCGGAGAAACGGTATTGACGCTCGAGCGCCGGGCAGTCGACGAACTCACCGAATTGGCGAATCAATTGAACGATCAGGGGATCGAGACGACATTCAGCGTTGCGGTGGGCGAGCCCTTCGAGGCCATCGACGCGGTGGCGCGGCCTCATGACGTCATTGCGCTGACAACGCATGGCAGGAGTGGTCTCGAGCGCTGGGCGCTCGGCAGTCTCGCGGAGAAACTGGTGCGCAACGCCAGGGCACCGGTGCTCATCGTGAATTCCCGGTCCTAGCCGTTCGAGATCCCCTCGACGATCGGAATCGTCCAGTGTGCCGGCCTCTCGGCGGCCGTGCACCACGCCTCGAAATCAGGCGGACAAGGTCAGGGAATGCTGACCGCGTTCCAGAGCCAGCAGTTGCTTCTTGATGTGCAATCCCGCGGCATAGCCGCGCAATGAACCGTCGGATGCGATGACCCTGTGGCAAGGGACGACGATCAACCACGGGTTCGCTGCGCATGCCGCTCCCACGCGTTGCGCGTCGCCCGGGAAACCGATGTTGCCGGCCAGCTCCTTATACGTCCTGGTCTCCCCAAAGGGAATGTGGTCGAGCTCGCTCCAGACCGCCTGGTCGAATGCCGTTCCCTGGCGGAGGAGTGGCAAATCGAACTGGTCTGTGCGTCCGGCAAAATAGGTGTCGAACTGCTCTGCGACTGAATCGCTCACGAAACCTCGCCGTTCGGGCGAAAACCCCAACCTTCGAAGTCGTTGATCGAACGAACGGCCCGGCGGAGTCGGGCTCACCCAGACGCCGGCGACTTCCTCGGTCAAGCTCATGGCGATCTGAATGTCGCCAATCGGCGAAGGGCAGACGTCGATGTGAACCTTCATTGGGTGCCCTCCGGATTCGCAATGCGACGAATGTATTCGAGATGCGCGGAATAATGTCCACCCTGATTCTCGACCAGAACGCTCAGGAGCGAAGAATCATCATCGGCGTCTACGTTGATGCCCTGGTCGACGGCCTTCGAGGCGAGTTGGTCGTCGGTCAGAGACCGGACGGTGGCCAGCAGATCAGTCCAGACCGCGTCGCGTTCGGTCTTGACTCTCGGCACTGGGTCGCACAGGTTCCGAATTCGTTTGCGGAACCTGTGCAGATCAGTCCAGACCGCGTCGCGTTCGGTATTGACTCTCGGCACTGGGTCGCACAGGTTCCGCAAACGAATTCGGTCGTTGATTGCACCGTAATCGATATGCCATTCGCAGTCTGGAATGCCCAGAGAATGCTGCATTGGAATCCCATCAGTGAAGAGACGAATGATCGCGACGTCCCATTGCGTGACGTGGGAAACGTGGTCCTTGATCGTCCATCCCGCGGCGTCGATCATGGAGATCCAGGTCGCATCCGGCAACGAGTCAACATACGCCACAAATGCATCCCACCTGGCGATCATGTCATCGACAAGTTCGTCTCGCGTAGCGATCACACGTCCTCTCCTGGTCGTCCATTCACGTCAGGCTGGATGTCTTCCGAAACCTTTACAGGTATGACGCTGGCGAGCTTGCGGTGTGATATGGTCGCCAGGCGTCGGCGGTGCCAACCCGGCGCCCGTGAAAGGGAGGGCAAATGAATTCTTTCGTGGAGATCGTCACCGAGGCAGGGACGATCGAGGTCGAGCTATATCCAGAGGCAGCTCCGGGAACCGTGGCCAACTTCCTGGAGCTGGTCGATTCCGGCGCCTACGATGGCGGTGCGTTTTATCGCACCGTGACGCTCGACAACCAACCGGACGACGAGATCCGGATTGCCGTGATTCAGGGTGGAGTGTCGAAAACCTTCGATGGGGATGCTCACCCGGAACTGCGGCTCGAGCGGACGTCAGTGACCGGTTTGCATCACCTCGATGGCACGATCTCGATGGCGCGGCGGACTCCCGACAGCGCCAGGACGGAATTTTTCATTTGCGTGGGAGATCAACCTGAGCTTGATTTTGGTGGTCGTCGCAATCCTGATGGTCAGGGATTTGCCGCGTTCGGACAGGTTACCGGTGGGATGGATGTCGTGCGCGCTATCAATGCGTCGCCACGGGACGGGCAGTCGCTGACGCCGGTTGTGACGATCGATGCGATCAGACGAGTGGCGCGATAGGTTGCTACACACCTGAAAAGGCGCTGAATCCTCCGTCGATCGGCACCACAATGCCGTTGACAAAACCGGCGCCAGGCCCGCACAGCCACAACAGCGTGCTGACCAGCTCCGTGGTCTCGCCGAACCGGCCCGCAGGCGTATGCGCAACGATTTGCTCTCCTCTTGCAGTCAGGTCTCCCGATGGTTGAACGAGCATCGCGCGATTCTGGTCGCCGAGAAAGAACCCTGGGGCGATGGCGTTGACACGCATGCCAGGGCCGAATCGGCGGGCCAGATCGACCGCCAGCCAGCGTGTGAACGACTCGATCGCGCCTTTTGCCGCGGAGTAGCCGGCGACACGCGTCAGCGCTCGCTGGGCAGCCATGGAGGAAATGTTCACGATACACCCGTGAGGCGGGAGACCTTCACTGCGTTCGACCATTGCGCTGCCAAAAATTTGGCAGGGGAAAATCGTGCCGTTCAGGTTGAGATCGACGACGTGCTGGAACGCTTCCGGCGCGATGTCAAAGAAGCTGTCATTGCCCGAAATCGTAGCGGCAGGAATATTTCCGCCAGCGGCATTGACCAGAATATCGACTTTTCCCCAGCGATCGAGAATCAGCGATCGCGCCTGTTCCAGTTGCGACGGTTGCAAAACATCTGCGGCGATCCCGAGAGCCTCCGCCCCCGTGTCGGAGATACCCTGCGCGACTTTCTGGCAGCGTGAAAGATCACGGGCAAGAACAGCCACGTGTGCTCCGGCTGCCGCCAGGGCGAAGGCCATAACGCGACCAATGGCGCCGGTGCCTCCCGTCACGACTGCGACCTGATGATCAAGCGAGAAACGCTCTTCCAGTATTGCCATCGGTACTCCCTCATTGCGTCGATACTGGCAGAATACTCTCATTCAACAAGTGTGAAACGTCGACTCCGGAGCAACGAGATGTGCCGCAATATCCGAACGCTGTTCAACTTCGATCCACCGGCGACTGATGAGGAAGTGCAAGCGGCAGCGCTGCAGTTTGTGCGGAAAATAACTGGCTTTCAGAAACCCTCCGCGGCCAACCAGGTGGCATTCGACGCGGCTGTGGAAGAGATAGCCGGCGTCGCGCATCGCCTGTTTGCAGAGCTGGAGACGAGCGCGCCCTCCAGGAACCGCGATATCGAGGCGGCCAGGGCCAGAGCCAGATCGGCCGAGCGATACCGCAAAATGACCGTCTGAAAGCCCCGGAGAGTGCGCCGCCTGGGGGTTGACCGCGAAATAGAACACTTGTACGATAGAGTTCTGCTTGACCACTCGCCTGATTGGGGGTCGTGATGTGAGTGGACGCCGCAAGGACTCCGCAACAATGGTGGATGCTTTGTCGCGCCAGGAAGGGACGACGATGCCGGGAACACTCGCTCGTGTTTGGTTGGTTCGCCTGCTCGTCACTGTGGTGATCTTTGGGTCTTTGTCGTCATTGCCAGCGCTCGATCAGGTGAAAACGCTGGGGCAGGAGTCGCCGATTCCAGCGAGTACCCCATTGACAGGCGGTGTGCTGGCTGCCTGGACCCAGATTGGCACTGACGACGCGCTTCATCTGCGGGCTGTTACCGCGAGGGGCTGTCCGGAGGCGATTATCGATGGCTCGGCGTTTTCGATGTCGGTACGGGCGGTCCCCACCGAGGCCTTTCCGGTCACCGTGTGTGAGGCTCGGGTCCCGAACGATGCCGGCGCAATCGAGGTCTCCGGAGTCGCGCTGCAGGGGCGAAGCGCCGATCCCTCGCGCGTGCTCGTTCTCGGCGACAGTGGTTGCCGGATCAATGAATCGGTGCAACAGGCATGTGCAGATCCCAATGCCTGGCCGCTGGCGAGGATTGCGGATCAGGGAGCGGTGTGGCGACCCGAGCTCGTCATTCATCTCGGTGATTATCTCTATCGTGAGATGGCATGTCCCGAAGGCGTCGCCGGTTGTGCCGGAAGTCCGTGGGGAGATACGTGGGCGGCCTGGCAGGCCGATTTCTTCCTGCCCGCGAAGCCGCTTCTGGAATCTGCGCCCTGGATCTTCGTGCGCGGGAATCACGAGGCCTGCGGGCGGGGCGGGGACGGCTGGTTCCGGTTGCTCGATCCTGGGCCGTACACAAGCGAGTGCCAGGAGATTACCAGGCCTTACCGAGTGTCGATTGGCCCCCAGGTTGCTGTTGTGCTCGATGCGTCCACGGCCAGAGACCTCGAACCCGAATCAGTGAGCACCGCTGCATACCAGGAGCACTTTGCGCATGTGGCGTCGCTGGTTGGTGAAGGCGGCGCGTGGTTGCTGACGCACAAGTCGTTCTGGAGTCTGGGCACCGACTCGGAGGGCAACGCCATCGAGTGGACCACGGGCACCTTCACGCAAGCGGGATTTTCCCAGCCTCCAGCCGGGATCGATCTCGTGCTGGCGGGCCATGT
>JBFWRO010000228.1:0-5424 GCA_050248865.1 Thermomicrobiales bacterium
CGCACTTCGAGAACGTTCGCCCAGCGATCGAGCTCTTCTTCTGTCGAATCCTGAAAAGCGTCTCTGTAGCCGGTAAGGGCAACAAGCTCGTCAAAAAGACCAGACAGTGGTTTCGTCGCGGCAGCCTCTGCCAACTTGTGAAAAACGGTGCCCATCCGCTCTGCCGCCGGTCTCGCCGCGCCTGAAAACGTCGGTCCTGCCGAACCTTCCACGACGGCGCGCAACGCTCCTACGAGGGTTGCCTGGTGAGACGATGACCACTGCAAAAGCGCCTCCAGTGCCTTTGGCCCGAACCCTCGCCCGATCGGCATGTTTTCCAGCATCCGCTCCAGACTGACCCGGTCTTGTGGATTGTGGATCAATCGGAGAACGGCCATCACATCTTTGACTTCTCTCCGATCGTAGAATCGAACGCCCCCCACGATCTGGTACGGAATGCCGCTCAGCCGGAACGTCTCCTCCAGAACACGGCTCTGCGCTCCTGTGCGGTACATCACCGCAAAGGCATCACCCGGCCAGTCGTTCTGGGCCATCAGGCGACGAATTTCCCCGGCCACGAACTGCGCTTCATGTTGCTGATCGGCAAGTTCGCGGACGGTGATGACCTCGCCATCTTCGTTGTCGGTCCGGAGTTTGCGATCGATACGTTGCTGATTCTGCTGGATGACGTTGTCCGCTACGGCAACGATCCGCGCAGTCGATCGGTAGTTCGTCTCCAGCACGACTCGCTGAGTGTCCGGAAAGTCTTGCTCGAAGTCGAGGATGTTCCGGATATCGGCCTGTCGCCAACGGTAGATCGACTGATCGGGATCGCCCACGACAAAGAGATTGCGATGCAGGTCGCTGAGAGCCGAAACGAGCACGTACTGCACGCGGTTGGTGTCCTGATACTCATCGACCAGAACATGCCTGAATCGCGATTGATAGCGATGAAGCAGATCTGGCTCAGCATCGAAAAGGCGGATCGGCAGGATCAGCAGATCGTCGAAATCGACGGCATTGGCCTCGTGCAGGAGGCGCTGGTATTGCCGGTAAACCCGGGAGATCAGTTCTTCGTCATAGGTGGCCGCCTGATGGGCAACATCATCCGGTGTGAGCATCAGCGATTTCGCCGCACTGATGCGGGAAAGCATCCGTCGGGGAGCGACCTGCTTGGGATCGAGGTTATTGGCGATCACCGCGGCCTTGGCCGTTTGCATCTGGTCGGCGTCGTCGTAAATCGTGAAATTGCGAAGGATGCCAAGGCGATCGGCCACCAGACCGGGGTTCTCGCGCAGGAGCCGAACGCCAAATGAATGAAACGTGCCCATTGTCAGGCCGTTTGCGTCGCGATCACCCAGCAGTCTGTCGACTCGGTCGCGCATTTCTCGCGAGGCTTTGTTCGTGAATGTTACGGCCAGGATTCCGCCAGGCGGAACACCTCGCTCGCTGATCAGCCAGGCGATTCGATGCGTCAGCACGCGGGTTTTGCCAGAACCTGGACCTGCAACCACGAGTACCGGTCCGTCCGGCGCGGTCACGGCTAGTTGTTGCTCCACATTGAGACCGTGGAGCAGAGGAGAGAGCGTCGTGCTCACGAGCGGGGACTCCAGAATTGCGGGAAGCGTGGTAAAATCCACGGCTGTATTGGGGAATAGTATAACGGTAGTACGCCTGACTCTGGATCAGGTAGTTGGGGTTCGAATCCCTGTTCCCCAGCCGCCCACTTCTCTGCGATAGTGCACGTTGCTACGCCCGATTTCGAGAACGGTCCGGTCGTCCAGAGTCCCGCCTGCCGCGCAATCCCAGGCAGTCCGGCCCGCGACGCTGAGGCCCGCCTGCGATGCCGTGACGTTGGTCTGCCAGAAGCGCGCAGTCGAGGTATCGACCATGCTGTCGTTCCGGCGGCCTCACGCAATTGGAACGTCCGCAGAAGTGCTCCGAGGTGGAATGGATATTGCATTCCGGCCTTGAACTGGCCAAGTGTGTGTTAGCAGAGGAGGAGGAATCGATGTCGTCGAAGTATCCACACGACCGCGCTCGTGAACGACAGGATAGCGGCGAGCAGCCCTACAAGGACGCACGGGAATCAATGGCCGAAATGCAGTCGGACATTCAACGAGATGCCGAGGCGTTCGGCGAAGACAACCTCCGAGAATCGGACGAAGAACGGTCTGAACGGTTGAGGCAGGAAGCCGAGGAGCAGTTGCGCGCCAGCCAGAAGGGGCGGACAGAAGGGCAGGAGTGATCGCGGAGGTCAGTCAGCCTCTCTCCGGCGAGGCGCAACCTTCTTTGACACATCAAATGCCATGCACCAGCAAAAAGATGGTCATCTCGTCCATCCTCCAGCGAGGTGAAAATATTCTGGGATCGATTTTTGCGACATGGGCGAACACCGGTCCGGAGGATCGATGATCGTTCCCGGTCATTACGTTGCGGCGTCCCGAATCATCGATTCCTGGAGTTCGCTGAGGGGTCGTTGTGAAACGGGCAAATAGCCACGCTGGGGCGCGTCGAGCGCAGCGATCAGAACAACCACGATCGAAAACGACAGGGCAAGTACCAGCATCATCCACGTCCGGCGAGAGGCCGCGTTGGCCGTCTGATATCCAACAGCAAACATGCCGAGCAAGACGAGCACCAGAAGCGCCAGCCACTGACCATTGGGCATGTTTGCTTGCGCAGTGACGGCCACGCGGTTGGCCAGCACGGTTCGCATTTCGTTGACCGACTCCACGTAGAGCGCCGAGATATCAGAATTGTCGCCAAGTCGGACATTCTCCACTGCCAGATCCCAGATCTGTTGCTGAATCTCTTGCAAATCGTTGAGGACGCTCTCCAGATTGCCGAAATTGCTGACATCGCCAGCAGTGAGCACCAGATCGATATAGTCGAGATACAGATCGCGTGCCTCGTCGCGCTGAGGTTCAGGCAGGAAGTCTGATCGATCGAAAGCGGTGCGAATCGCTGTCGCCTGATCGCGAACCAGCGCCTTTCGGGCATCGTACCGGTCCGAAACCGTGCCAAAGGTGAACGCCAGAATGAAGGCCAGCAATGCCAGCACCGTGCCGACAATGGCCCCAACCGGGGCCTCTTTCTCATCCTCAGTGCGTCGCCGCGCAGCCCATCCTACTCGGTACCCCAGCTCGATGGCTCCAACCACCACCAGCGTCGTGAGGACGAAAATGAGCGAGAGCGAAATGTCCTGTATCGTCATCGACCGATCTCTCTGCTGAAGGGCATTAGCCGTGTTCTGCGCAACCAGAGGTCCCGCCATCTGAAAGCGACGTTCATCTTTGCCGGGAAAGAACAGCCAGTCACCTCGAGCCGAAGCGCTAAAGAGGAACAAACTGCTCCTCGGTTGGTTCTGCTCAGCAATACCACGGTTCGCTCAGTCTTGGAACCGGCGGAATGCCAAATCCCTCGTTGAGTCGTGAACGCGGACGTGACGGCTGAACGAGTCTCGAGGCGGCGTCTGAAACACGGAGCCAGGTATTGGTTCGCGACGCACCAGCAGTCTGGTCCTCCTGAACGATCGCCAGGACCTGCTGGTGCAGTTCATCCATGCGTGGATCGGGATGTCTCCATGGATACACCAGCGCCACCGGATCGAATGGCTCGATGATCCGCTGCGTCTCGTCGAGCTCGAGCAATCGCGAACCTGACGGTATCAGCAATCGAATGCCGTACTGGACGGGTGAGACGTTTTCGACCAGATCGAGGGCTGCAAGGCGATCGAGTAGGTCAACATAACCCTCGGCAGTCGTCCAGGGGGTAAAGGTCACAAACGTCGGATTGAACGCGAGGTCGCATGCTCTGCTCGAGTGAACGACGCGTTCGAATTCCTCGGGGGTGTGGCGTTTGTCCAGCAACGTAAGAACGTGTTCGTCGATCGACTCCACAGCACTCGTGATCATGACGCAGCCCGTATCTCGCAATAAGGGAATCATCTCGCTGTGCCTGGCAAGATGCTCCACTTTGATCGTCACGTCATAGCTCAGAGTCGGCCAGCGTCTATGAAGCTCCTCCACGATGCGGCGCGCATGTCCTGGTCCGTTCAGAAAGTCAGGGTCCCCAAAGGTGATGTGCTGCGCACCTGCATCGACCTGTTGGGAAATGTCAGCCAGCACGATCTCTCTGGGCACAATGCGGAAGTTTCCACCATAGACTGGTACAACCGGACAGTGTCTGCACAGATGCTTGCACCCCCGAGTCGATTCCGTATATCCAGCGACCCTTTGGCTGCCATCTGGCATGGTCAGGAACGCGTAACGCGAAAGCCGCGGCAGGCCGCTTCTGTCAGGAACGACGAAGTCGAGCCTCTCCAGGCTGATCAGAGGCGACGTCTGTTCAGACGACGACTGCTGGCCAGAAAGTCGCTCCACCATCTCCACCAATCCAGGCTCGAACTCCCCGCCAAGGATCGTTCCGGCTCCGAGTGAGCGGAAGAGTTCCTCGTTCACGGAGGCGTACAGCCCGAAGAAGCAGAGATGCGCGTTTGGGTTCAGCTGGCGAACCCTCGCGGCCAGCCGTACGGCGATCCGAGTGGCCGTGTGCATCGGCACTGAGAAGCAAACGACGTCGGCCCAGCGCACTGCGGTTCGATCGAGTCGCTCGATGGCCAGATCCATCGTCCGAACTTCGGCATGTGCCCGCTTCAGCCACGCCGCCGCCGACGAGACACTGAATGACTGGCGACCGAGTTCGTAAGTGGAGAGAAGCAGCACGTTCATTGCGGTCGATGGTAGTCCATCTGAACGGAAATGTGTCCAGGGTGACTCCAGGTCATGGCAACATGACCGTTCTGGCTGGCACGGGCCGCTGGAGAACCGTTCATTTCAATTGAGGGAATCGACGTGAAGGTTGCGTACATCTTTACTACATCGGGACACACGGCCAGCTACAAGCTCGGCAGGATGATTTTGCCGCAGCTGGAAGACCGCACTCACGGTGTGCAAGTCGTTGGCATGATGTTCTTCGATGACAACACGTTCATCCTCCGCAAAGGGGATCCGATGGGGGAGCGGCTATCGAAGGTCGCCAGAGAACAGGGGATCCTGCTGATGATGTGCGATCAATGCGCACTCGAGCGCGGCCTGGCCGAAGGAGAGTACGGTACCGTTCCCAGTGGATGCGTCCCGAGCGGTACCGTCGAAGGCGTCTCGGTCGGGTGTTTCCCGGACCTCTATGCGGCTTTGAGCAGCAATCCTCCCGATCATGTGATTTCACTATAACCACCGAATTTGGCTGGAGCGGCAGGCATCAAGGGACGCCTGCCCGTCGTTGCTCTCCGTTGTCCGTCCACGTCAGCGATCCTGTGGACATAGTCGCCACCGGAAGATGTGCCAAACCGGTGTCACCCAAGGTCTCACGATCCGTCGCACTGACGATCACCTGAGCGCCCAGATCGCCGATTGCCTGGCTGAGCAGCTGGCGATGGTACCG
>JBFWRO010000229.1:0-5417 GCA_050248865.1 Thermomicrobiales bacterium
CTCACTGCGTCGATTCCGGCCATCTTCAGCCCATCGATCATCGCTGGGTCGGACACGAAAGAGAACGTGTGCGCGTCTTCTGGTGGCGCTATACTCGGGGAAAGATTCCCCTCGAGATTTGCAAGCGCCAGATCGTACCTGTTGAGTTCGGCGGCGACTTTCCGGAATGGATGTGTGAAGTCTCCGTAGGCCACCATCTTGTTGTGCACGTTGCGACCAGGAACGATGTCGCCAACGACTGCAATGCTGATCGGCTCGCGACCTTCGACAGCGGCATGCCGAAGGGGGTCGAAACCATCGACAGCAAGAACGTTGACACGGAAGTCGACAGCTTCAACAGGCACCATCGCCATGCCACCGGGATGGGCGGTCAGCTGCTGCACGACCTCTTCGTAACTTCCGGCCGAGTACCGAAGTTTTCGGCTGAAAGGCACAACACCTTCCAGGGCGATGAGCTCGATTCTGGCGGAAACAGGGGAGCCCGCCTCGAGCCAGTCGATGGTCCGGCCCTCCACAATCGCGGAAAGCTCTGATGTGCCGATCGCGATCAGGGGCAGGCGAGGAGATGTCACCAGTGCCTGCCCCGCCGGGACAAGTGCACTCTCCTGACCTTTCGCCGTTCGCAGAAGTGCTGGAACCGCCAATGATGTGGTGGCGGCCGCTGCCCCCGCGAGCACCTGGCGTCGGGTCAGGAGCGAGGCGGGCTGACCCTGCAGGCGGTGTTCGAACGTCATGACGGTCCCGTCATATTTGGTCCAGGTTCTTCAGCCCGTAAATCCATAGACGACAGTTTAGCCGCTGCCTCGAAGCGATGTCTCCACGAAGCGGACAATCGCCTGATCGAGGGCCACGGCAATGGTCGCGATCCCCTGATCACCCGAGAGAAAAGTAGCATCGGCATCGCTTGTGAGCGTCAGCACCTCGACCACCACTCCTGGCATGGCGCTGGGTTCCTTGAGCTCGGGGCGGTCACCGTCGATCAGAAGCATTTGCTGCTGATCGTGACTGTTGTCCTGGCCAACCTGATCGGTTGTGAAGACCCCTTGTCCAATCCAGGGATACCCGACAGCGCGCATCTGCGTTTCGAGCTCCTCGTAGATCAGCGCGGCCAGCACCTGATTCTGCTGTCTGAACGCTCGTTCTTCACTGAACCAGACGAGGCTACCACGCACGGCCGGGTCGATTGAGCCATCGACATGGATGGAAAGCAGCACGTCCGCTGACCCATCGTTACACCTGTCGATGCGCGACTGGAGTTCATCGAGGTTGGCTGCGTTGCCCGAATCTTCCGTCGAACTGCCGCTGATCCCTGCCTTGCCATCGTTGTTCGCATCGAAGTCTTCAGCATTGACTTCTTCGTCATCAGCGCGCGTCATGATCACGTCGAACCCTCGCTCGAGCAGTCGCTGCCGCAATTCTTTGGCAATGGCCAGGTTGAAATAGGACTCGTCCATGGCTGGGACGGCGGCAGTCGCTGATCGCTGGTGACCCATGTCACTTCCACCATGTCCAGGATCGAGGCAGATCGTGAAATTGGCATTGCGAGCGTCGAACGCCGCTGGTGCCTGCGGCGTACCTTCTACGGAAACGAGCGGGGGCTCATCCGACGCAATGACGACAACCGCGCTGCTCGTGGCCGTGGCCGCTGGGCTCCCTCCCCGATCGGGGCGCGCGATGAAGATTCCCACTACCAGGGCGGTGATCACCAGGACCGCGCCGAGAGCCTTGAGTATCGTTTCGAACTGAGGACCCTGATAAGGCTGTCTTTGGTGCGCGTAGGAAGGGACTTTTCTCCCTGCTGAACCATCCTGGCGCGGTGTGTCGTCAGTCCTGCCCGGCGATGCGGAATTCCACGCTGGCAGCGGCGGCAGACCTTTATCGTCGTCCGGAAGCGCTCGCCTACGAGGGTATTTTGGATCGCCTGACATGACACCTCGAAACTCACAAGGGCAATGCCACCAACGCCCACGCCTTCTCGCGACGCGTGAGCATAGGCTATTGCCTTTGGAAGTGCCAACGGGTTGCGCTATTCGGCAGAGCGGGTAGCGCTCGTGACGAGATCGCCCCGGTCCGCAGTGGGGGACGGGTGAGAGAATCGATAGCGACAGATCGCTGGGAGGAGAAACGAAACTGCAGCGGCCGAGACCATCGTTGCCAACCCGCCGAACGCCACGGCGGGACCGGCTCCGACAAAGGTCGCCGTCACTCCTGCGCGAAATTCACCGAGTTGCGGTCCACCGACAGCCAGCGTGCGATGAACGGCCGCAACCCGGCCCCGCAGGTCATCAGGCGTCACCAAGGTCCTGGTGGCATGACGCAGCGTGGCGCTGAGTACATCAGCGGCGCCACTGCCAGCGAGAAATGCCAGCGAGAGCATGAAATTGGTGCTCCAGCCGAAGCCCATCATGCAGGCGCCATAGATGACGATGGCGATCATGATCGAAAGCCCGGCTCGGTCTGGCAGCCGGGCCAGACTCAGGATCGATGCCACGATCACGGCGCCGGCCGCTGGCGCGGAAAGCAGCAATCCAAGCCCCTGGGGACCAACGCCGAGAACATCCTCAGCAAATATCGGCATCAACGTTGTGCTGGCCCCGAATAGCGTGGCCACAAAATCCGCGAGCATGACTCCCATCAGCACTGGGGTGACGCGCATAAAGCGCAATCCCTCGATCGCCGCAGCAAAGCCACCTATGTTGACAACGACCCTGGGCGGGCGTGTTTTCATGAGCAGGACCGAGGCGATCACAGCCGTGAACGACAGCGCGTCCAGAAGGTAAGCAGCCGCAACCCCTGAGGCGGCAATGATCACCCCACCAAGAGCGGGGCCCGCGATCATCGACAACTGAAACGCCAGGATGTTCATGGTCGACGCAGCGGGGAACTCCGATTTTGGCACGAGAAGGGGTATCAGCGCCTGCCGGGTCGGATTCGAAACCCCTTCCACGGTCGCGGCCAGGACGGTAATAGCGTAGATGGCAAACAGCGTAATGCTGCCGGCAATCGTCAGGAATGCGAGAATCAATGAGAAGAGCAGGAGGATGCTCTGTGCCAGGACCAGCGTTTGCCGGCGGTCTCCTCGATCCGCGACCACCCCTCCGGCAATGCCAAACAGAATGACCGGGACAAATCGGCAAAGGCCCAGAAGGCCAAGTTTGAAGGCGTCCTCAGTCAGTTCGTAGACCTGCCAGGTTATGGCGATTTTCTGGACCTGCGACCCGACCATGGAGAGGATTTCGGCCGACCAGAGCAGACGAAAATCAGCATGGCGGAGCACCCTGTAGGGTCGAACCGACTGTCCCTCCGCCACGCCGGCGCTTTCCTTTCCACAGAAACGGATTGCGACCCAGATCTGGTCTTCTGGCGATCGCGTTGCAGGCACGCCCCCGGGGCGCGGCTAGCTGTTCGTGGCGGCGATTGTACTCAAACCGCTGAATACGAGAGAACGGGCTACGGTATGGATGATAACGAAACAACCTGCGAACCCAGACCCGAGATCCGAGACCTCAGGCCGCGGGGATGGCCCCGACTCTTGACTCTGGCAAAGCGAGCGCTTCTCCTGCGGTGCCTCCTCTGCGGTTCGCGACGGATTTTCACTCATCCCTGGTCGATCCGGGAGTGCTGCCCGAAGTGCGGATATCAGTTCAACCGCGAGGACGGGTACTTCCTGGGCGCTTACGCCCTCAACCTCGTGGTTGCCGAGATTTTCGGCCTTGGCGCGGTGGTCGTCTTTTTGCTGCGCAGCGACCTGTCCATCATGTGGCAGCAAATCATCGCGGTCACCGCGGCGATCCTCTTTCCGCTCCTCTTTTATCCCTTTTCGCGGACTTTCTGGATGGTCATCGATTTGATGAGCACAGGAGATTCGACAGACGAATACGTCCGCGGCGGTGATCTGCACTAATCCTGCCGATATACTCGGTGTGACGTCTGGATGATGATCGGTGCGAGGCGGGAATGACATGAGGTCACGAGCTGAGGGGGACTTTGCGGAGACAGACCGAGATGAGGCAGCCAGGCTCCGCCGCATCTCGGCCGAACTCGAACCCGCCGCTGGCAAACGAGAAGTCGATCTCTACGTTCGAACCTACACCACCCTTTTGCAGAGCTCGGGCGCGGTTGGCGTTTCGTCGTTCGAACCTGCACATCTCACCGCCGCGCCATCCCTCCATGCTGGCGCCACCGAGCGGCAGCCCGATCTCAACGCCATTATCTACTCCATCCAGCGCCTGCCGGATTGCATCGTCGAGGTGCGAGACATCGTGCTCGGTCAGACGCTCGACGCCTTCGAGCGGGAGGGCTACGAGCACGTCATGAACTGGAGCGTCCAGAGCGCCCCGGGACGGCGTCGCAAATGGTTTTGGGATGGAGATCAGACCCTCGCGGCGCTGATTTCGTCGGCATCGGATCTCGATGATCTGATCCCCTCGATCGTGGCCCTGCAGATCGAACTCACCAAGATTCACCGGTTGCTGCGATCCGATTCTGAGCTCGTCTCGCTCGTGGAGACTGCCCATCGTGCCTGTCTCGAGTCTCAGCAGCCTGATCCGACGATCGTCGCAGCGATCGGCAAGCGACTTCTGATTGGCCGCGATGATTGGCAGCGATTTCGCGCGGTCTGGGGTGACCGCATGTGGCCGCGGCTCCTGGCCCTTGCGCCGGAACGGAAGCGATTCTCGCTTCGCATGCTCGGTGGGACATATGTGGGCTACACGCGGTCGACCCGGCACTGGTGGCGACCGGTTCAGGATCTTCTGCAGAAGCTGGATCTCGACGAACGTCCGGTGTACTTCGTCTCCTCGAATACGCATAGCCTGGTCAACACCCTCGCTGGGACGGCGCAACGTCGCAAAGAGGCATTGACCGCCTACATACGGAATTCGAACCATCGAGAGCTCGTGCCCGAACTGGAGGCGCTGGAAACAGGAGAGAGCCGTTCGTCGTGGGAAAACCTTCTCTATTTTGCCGCCCGGACGTATTTCAACGAACCGGAAAACGACGTCGACCGCGACCGGCGCAACAGCGAGGAGTTGGAACGCGGCATCACACACATCAGCTCACGGGGCGCGATGGATGTCGGGATTCAGGTTATCGATCTCTCGCGACTCGACGAGGGCAGTCTGGATCCCAGGCTTTTGCAACCGGGTGAGGACTTCTCCCCGGAGAACACCAACGCCGTCATCATCAACATCAACTACCCACTGGGACTGGCCGCCTATCACATCATGAATCAAGTTGCGATGTCGACCGATCTGCTGCACGGCGTGTATGTTCTCGGCAAGGCAGCCACACTCAACGGCAGAATTGGCGATGTGATGATTGCCAACGTGGTCTACGACGAGCATTCCGGAAATAACTACTGGCTCGACAATTGCTTTTCCTACGATGATCTGGCTCCCCATCTCGTTTATGGAGCC
>JBFWRO010000230.1:0-5416 GCA_050248865.1 Thermomicrobiales bacterium
ATCGCCGGTGATCGAGTGGACGCATCGATCATCCTGGTGATCGTCGTCGCCAGCGGCGGACTCAGCTTCTGGCAGGAACGATCCGCAGGACGAGCCGTCGACCTCCTGCTCGAACGGGTTCGCGTCGAAGTGGACGTGCTGCGTGACGGTTTGCCGCGGGGGATTCCGCTGGACGACGTTGTTCCTGGCGACGTAGTCCTTCTCCGCTCAGGAGATATTGTTCCCGGCGACGGGCGAATCACCGAGTCGCACAGTCTGCTGATCGATCACGCTGCACTGACGGGAGAGTCGTTTCCCACCGAGAAATCTCCAGGCTCTCTACCCGCGACCACGCCGCTTGCCGACCGGACAAACGCTGCATACATGGGCAGCCATGTCGTGAGTGGCACCGGCAAAATGCTTCTGACCGCGTCGGGCGAACACACGGAGTTCGGCCGCATTTCCACGTCTCTGGGAACGTCTCAAAACACAACCAGTTTCGAGCGGGGGATTGCTGGTTTCGGCTCTCTGCTGGCCCGGGCAACGGCTCTCCTGGTGATGGCCGTGTTTGCCGTGAATCTCTTGCTCGACCGCCCGCTCATCGATTCATTTCTCTTCTCGCTGGCACTTGCCGTGGGATTAACACCGCAGATGCTGCCCGCCATCGTCTCGGTGACGCTTGCGACCGGGGCCAGGCTGATGGCCAGGGAGCAGGTCATCGTCAAGCGTCTTGACGCTATCGAGGATTTTGGCAGCATGACGGTCCTTTGCACGGACAAGACGGGCACCCTCACTGAGGGACGTGTGACCTATGCCTCGGCGCTCGATCCGTTCGGGGCGCCAAGCGAAGAGATCAGGCGGCTGGCATGGCTGAATGCCCATTTTCAGCGCGGATACGCCAACCCGATAGATGCTGCGCTCCTCGCAACGGACGCGTTTCCCGTTCCCGGGCTGGCGTGTCTGGGGGAGGTGCCCTACGACTTCACTCGAAAACGGCTGAGCGTGCTCGTTCAAAACGAGGAGGGCGGGGTGAGCCTGATTGCCAAAGGTGCGCTCGAGCCGCTCCTGGCAGTCTGTCTGGAAACGGAGCTCAAAGGTCAACTTCTGGAGCTCACGACGACTCGGCGAGCAGCGATTCTCGATCGCTTTGTCACACTGAGCAATCAGGGTTACCGGGTACTCGGAGTGGCCACCAAGCGCATGGACCTAGCCAGCGTTCCGACTGTGCTCGACGAGCGTGACATGGTGTTCGCCGGGTTTGTGCTGTTTTCCGATCCTCCAAAACCTGGTGTCGAGGGCGAGCTCGCGGAACTGGCAGCGCTCGGCATTTCGGTGCGAATGATCACCGGCGACAACCGTCTCGCTGCTGCGCACGCCGCAGTCGCGGTCGGAATTCCGTCCTCCACCGTAGTAACCGGCGCCGCCGTCGATGAGATGAATGACCTTCAGCTCAGCGAAATCGCGGCGAGCGTCGATATCTTCGCCGAGATCGAACCGATTCAGAAGCAGCGCATTGTACGGGCCCTCCAGGCGTCTGGTGCGGTGGTCGGATTCCTTGGTGACGGAATCAACGATGCAGCCGCACTGCACGCTGCTGATGTGGGCATCTCAGTGGACACCGCTGTCGATGTTGCCAAGCAGTCGGCAGCGATCGTCCTGCTCGAGAAGCAGCTTTCGGTCATCGCCGATGGCGTGCGGCTGGGACGGGTGACCTTCGCGAACACAATGAAGTACATCAATGTGACCACCAGCGCGAATTTTGGAAACATGCTCAGCATGGCCGCTGCTGCGGCATTCCTCCCCTTTCTGCCGCTGTTGCCGCGGCAGATTCTGCTGTTGAACTTTCTTTCGGATGTTCCCGGAATGACCATTGCCCGAGATCAGGTGGATGCGGAACTCGTTGAGAGACCGCAGGCATGGGATATCGGGTCCATTCGCTCGTTCATGATTCTCTTCGGGATGATCAGCACCGTGTTCGATCTCACGACATTCGCGGTGCTGCGGATTGGGTTCGATGCGGAGGCCGATCTCTTCCGGAGCGGCTGGTTCATCGAGTCGACGATGACCGAGCTCGCCGTAATGCTCGTGCTGCGGACGCGCAAGCCGTTCTTTCGCAGCCGCCCAGGACAGGCGCTGCTGGTTTCCTCGCTGCTTGTCGCGGTTATTACGCTGGCACTGCCTTTCAGCCCTCTGGCGGATATCCTGGGATTTCAGCGATTGTCCATGCTCATCATCAGTTCGCTGGTACTCATCACCGTTTGCTACATTGCGGCAACGGAACTGGCCAAGTGGTTCGTCTATCGTCGTCCCGCATCACACGCAGTGAACGAATGAATGTGACGTCGGTAAGCCGATTCAGCAGATGGCTCTGACGCAATGCCGGGTACTGAAGGCACTGGAGAAGGCACTGACGAGCGACAAGCCGGAGCATTGTGGGGCGCATTCACTATCGACCGAGCACTTGCCTGATTGACATCGACGTCATCAATCTGGAAACCGAAGCGGCCATTGCACCTGTATGGGGCGGAGTCGTTCCAGTCGCGAGCTCAATGCCTTTCGCGAGTATTTACGAATGACCGCGGCACGGAACGAAGGGAAGGACGGATGGCCGATTCCAGCATACGCTCGGCACGCTCTGTGGCGACGACGAACCCGCGGCGGTGGAATCCCGATACCCGCTCTGGCTGCGGTCAGTGCCCGCTAATGCGAGAGAGAAACGATCTGAGGCGGTCCGATTCGGGATTGTCAAACAGTTGCGTCGGCCGATTCTGTTCAACGATCACGCCGTTATCCATGAATACGACCTGATCGGCAACTTCCCGCGCGAACTGCATCTCGTGCGTCACGACAATCATGGTCACGCCGGTCGACTCGGCCAGATCACGCATGACCGCGAGCACCTCGCCGACGAGCTCAGGATCGAGGGCCGAGGTCACCTCATCAAAGAGCATCACTTTCGGTTCCATGGCCAGTGCGCGAGCGATTGCTACCCGCTGTTGCTGACCGCCGGAGAGCTGATTAGGATAGGAATCTGACTTGTCGGAGAGTCCAACCCGGTTCAACAACTCCCGGCCTCTGGCTTCGGCAGTCTGTTTATCGACCTTGCGCACTTTCATCGGTCCGAATGTGATATTGCGCAGGGCGGTCATGTGCGGAAAGAGATTGAATTGTTGGAACACCATCGCGGTCTCTGCCCGGACGCGGGCGATCTCACGCTCAGGCGCTGGGCTGAGCTTGCCGTTCTTCTCCCGATATCCCACTAATTGGCCATCTACCAGGATCCGGCCACTCTGGTACTTCTCCAGGAAGTTGATACAGCGCAGCAGGGTGGTTTTGCCCGATCCCGACGGACCGATAACGCACACCACCTCACCGGACTGAACGTCCATGGACACGCCGCGCAAAACCTCGAGCGATCCGAATTGCTTGTGGACATCACGAATGCTGACCATTGCTGGCGCCGTAGAGTCTGCGACTAGATTTGTCAACGCATCAGCTCCCGATAAACCGGACTATGAAACATTTGCAGGCTGCAATCGCCGCGTAAGCCAGCGTCCGAACTGCGAAATGGCCAAACAGCAAACCAGATACACGATTGCGGCGACGGTGTAATGGGCCATGTAGTTACCGTTTGCTGCAGCACGCTTCTGTATGGAGAACAGGAAATCGGCCTGACTGACCAGCAGGGCGAGTGACGTTGCCTTGAACATGTCGACCGCGAGGTTGGTCCATGGGCCCATCATGATTGGCGCCGCCTGAGGGAGGATGATCGAGAAGGTTCGTGGCCAGAACGTCAGTCCCAGCGACTTTGCCGCGTCTTCCTGACCCCTTGGAACCGACTGAACGGCTCCACGGACGATTTCGCCCATGTGCGTGGCGGCAAAAAGGGACAACGCAAGGACGATCGATTGGAACGGTGACAGGTTCAATCCGTAGGCGACCGGGCCATAGAAGAGCACGAAGATCGTCACAATCAGCGGCATACCACGGATGACGTCAACATAGAGCCGCAGGATCAACCTGGTTGGCTTGTGGCCGTACAACAAGCCAACACCGACGAGAATGCCCAGCGACGTGCCGAGGATGATCACCCAGAAGAAGAGCTTGAACGAATACTTCAGGCCCTGCCAGAGGAGCTCCCGGCTCTCCCATACAACCCCGAAATCCATCTCAAACTCCAGCCTGCGCAGGGACTAGACTGACCATCTGATGCGCCCTTCAAGGAATCGGAAGGTGATCGCAAGGATCCACGCTGTCGCAAAATACAGGGCTCCAGCCATCAGCCAGCCTTCGATCGGACGGAAGAAATCGGTGTTGACCTTGTTCGCGGCAAAGCTCACCTCCCGCACGCCAATGAAAAACGCAACGCCGGTGTCCTTGAATAGCGAAATGAAGGTCGTGGTGAGCGACGGCAACACGGTCCTGAACATGATCGGCGTGGTGACATGCCGGGCGATCTGGATGCGGGAGAGGCCCATTGATCGGCCGGCTTCCAGATAGCTCCTGTTGACCGACATGATCCCCGACCCGAAAATCTCGGTGAGATACGCACCGGCATAGATGGTCAGGGCGACGGCGAACGTACGCTCCGGTGTGGGTAACACATCGAGAATGAACTCTTGCTCAGTCGACCCCCGAGGGAAGGCCTGAGGTAACCCAAAATAGAACACAAAAACGATGAGCAACAGGGGAACATTGCGAATCAGTTCGACATAGCCAGTGACCAGAAGAGAAGCGATTCGGTTCCGGGTCGAACGCAGAAAGGCGAAGAGGAGACCAATGGCACTGCCGAGTATGAGCGCGACCGCCGACATCCAAAGAGCGACCTTGAGCCCATCGGTGAACCAATCGATGTTGTTGAAAACGTATTCCCACCGCAGCTGATAGGGCAATCGAATATCGATTGCGAGCGGAATCGAGCCGAGATCGCTCACCATTTTGGTGCTCCAGTGCCGCAGATGAGTGGAGCGAGGTCTGTTGACCTCGCTCCTCGGCTCGTCCTACCTGAATTCCAGCGGGAATCCGATTGCCGGGGTCGTTAGCGTCTCACCGAACCAGTTCTGGAAGGAGGCGTTGTATCGCTCGAAGTTGAGGCCGGCCATGGCTTCGTAGAAACAGGTATTGACAAAGTTGAGCCAGATTTGATCGCCTGGCTTGACCGACGCAGCGTAGGAATTCGGGTTGTACCCCTCAGTGAACTTGTAGCGACCCGGCTCTGTACGCGAGAACCACTTACCGGACGAGAGGTCCACGGCAGCGGCATCTGCGCGTCCGGCATCCATGGCAGCGATGGCATCGGCGATTGACGGGTATTGGTCGACCTGAGCACCGGGAACGACGGAGTGCGTTGATTCCTCGACGCCGACGTTCTGGAGCACCGCGATCGTGAGATCTTCTCCGGAAGCGGCCAGATCGGCGATGGTACTGAACTCCGAGT
>JBFWRO010000231.1:0-5396 GCA_050248865.1 Thermomicrobiales bacterium
AGTCTCCAGCGGTTTCTACAACAGTCTCGACGAGCCGGCACGCAGCTGGTTGCTGGGGTTGATCGAACGGTATTCGATCGAGCATGTCTTCACTGGGCACACCCATACGGTCCAAATCAACCGGCACGGGTCAGCACGCTTATGGACGGGTCCATCGACGGCCACCTCGCGAGCCGGTCTCGCGGAGGCCTATTCCATTGTCGGGCCCGATCGTGGTCGCGGTGACATCGACAAGCTTGGTTTCTCATACGTGAGGGAGACCGAACATGGCGTCTCTGTCCACCTGGTCAGGACGGGGCGCGAAACACCCGCGCTGAGCCCAGATGATGACCGCCAATTGGTCATGACCCGCACCTCCCGCGATTTGCCCGGGGGTCGTCTGGGGGTGTTTGCCACTCACCCGCTGGGACATCCGAATCCTGGTCCAGTGATCTGGCCATCCATCGTGCGACAACCGGTTCGCGACGACTTCCGGCTGATGTCCCTTCTGGAGACGGGAGCACGATTTGTCCGCGTCCCGGCGTCGGACCTGGCGACCGAGACGGAGGCTCCGCGTCTCGCACTACTGAGAGATGAAACGATCCAAATCGAGCCGTACTGGGTTTACCGCGACTGGCTGGATCTGGTGGCGGAGACCAGCCGCGTCTCCGAACACATCGATGGAGCCGAAGTGATCCTGCCCGGCGAAACGCTCCCACCACGACGATTGATCGACCAAATCGCGGAAATACAGGGGCGTGGACTACCGGTCAAATTGACAACCGCGATGGTGGACGATGTCTCACAGGGCCAATATCATCCGCGGACGCGCGTCGGGTTTCACAGCGACGAACTCCGCCCTCTCGATTTGGCGCTCGAGGGGGCTGGCATTTCCGTCGATCGTGTTGCTTGCCGAATGAAGGCTGACGATTCGATTCCGGCTCAGGTGGCTTCTGTTTCGAACGAGGAGTTGTCAGCGATCGGCGGGATCGACTGGTACCTCGATTTCCCGGCAACGGACGACTCCCAGAACGCGGCACTTGCCGCAGACGCAGTGGTCGCCGTAGCGACGAATCCTCTCCACCGGCTCGTGCTCGGGCCGCACGTCGATTTCGACCGGAGCATGGACGTCGCACGCGGGCTCATCGATCGACTCTCGAACCCAAGCCCGGCGTTCCGGGTCGTGACGCTTTTGAACAGTCTCCTCTTCGGCGATCGTGATGTCACACCAGCTCTCATGCAGTCCGGCTGGATTGGCACCGATAGCTGGCGACTTCGTCTGATTCGGGATGAATCCAGCCATGCACTTTTGCTGACAGAGTACGACGACCTTGCCGGCGACGGTGATCGCATCGAGCTCTTCGATCTGAGCCAAGGCCTGTCTCAGGTAATCGAGTCCGACGGTGGCCTGGAAGCTGCCCTCGATGGACTGGGGGGGCCGGGAGCGCTGGTCGGTCGGGTGGGGAGTTCCTAAGGCGTACAATCGTTCAGCCGGCTTCGGCGAGCTGGCACGCGAGAATCGAAGCGGGTGCGGCTCATCAGAAGCCGCATCAAGAAGACGACAGGACAGGTGCGTGGCCAATATCTTGCAAGAGCTTCCCGTTGGCGAGAAAGTCGGCATTGCGTTTTCCGGCGGGCTGGATACGAGCGCAGCAATCCGATGGATGCGCGAAAAGGGGGCGACACCCTACGCCTACACGGCGAATCTCGGACAACCGGACGAATCGAACTACGAAGACATCCCCCGGCGGGCGATGGAATATGGTGCGGAAGACGCACGTCTTGTCGACTGTCGCCCCCAGCTCGTCTCTGAGGGACTGATCGCTCTTCAATGTGGGGCGTTCCACATTTCGACGGCGAGCGTCCCCTATTTCAACACGACGCCTCTGGGCCGGGCTGTGACGGGTACGATCCTGGTTGCGGCGATGAAAGAGGACGACGTCAATATCTGGGGAGACGGGAGCACCTATAAGGGAAACGATATCGAGCGTTTCTACCGGTACGGACTCCTGGTGAATCCGGCGTTGAAGATCTACAAACCGTGGCTCGACCAGCAGTTTATCGACGAATTGGGCGGTCGGGCTGAAATGTCCGCCTATATGTCTGAAGCCGGACTCGACTATCGTATGCCAGCGGAAAAGGCCTACTCCACCGACTCGAACATGCTCGGGGCCACGCATGAGGCGAAGGATCTCGAACGTCTCGACACCGGCATCACCATCGTCAATCCGATCATGGGCGTCGCGTTCTGGCGCGAGGACGTTCCGGTGCCGTATGAAGAGGTCACGGTCCGATTCGAAAACGGATTGCCCGTCGAGATCAATGGGGAATCGTTTGCCGATGAGGTCGAGTTGATGGCCATGGCAAATGATATCGGCGGAAGACATGGTCTCGGAATGAGCGATCAAATCGAGAACCGGATCATCGAGGCAAAAAGCCGGGGCATTTACGAGGCGCCGGGTATGGCGCTGCTCTTCATCGCGTATGAGCGCCTGCTGACTGGTATTCACAACGAGAACACCATCGAGCAGTACCGGGAAAGCGGACGCCGGCTAGGCCGGCTCCTGTACGAAGGTCGCTGGTTCGATCCACAGGCCTTTATGTTACGCGAGTCACTGCAGCGATGGGTGGCGACACTCATCACTGGCGAAGTCACCATTGGATTACGCCGCGGGAACGACTACTCGATTCTGAATACTGAGTCGCCGAATCTGTCCTACGATCCTGCTCGCCTGACAATGGAAAAGGGGGAGGCCACGTTCACCCCCCAGGACAGAATCGGGCAGTTGACAATGCGCAACAACGATATCGCCGATACGCGCGAGAAACTTGTCGCGTATGCCGGTTCGGGTCTGCTATCCATGCCCGATGCGACGGCCGTACCGCAGATTCAGGCGACCAGAGACTCGTCCGGGTCCTAACGCGGGCAAAGCCTACGGATGCGGCCGCGCCCAAGGCGCGGCCGTTTTGCATTCGAAAGCCCAGTTTGAAATCAAACGGGAGAAATCTGAATCACGAACGGGTGTGGAACCTCTGTGCGATTGCCAGTGAATGTGAGAACCCCTGTCTCCTGATCGACGGAGAACTGCGTGACAGAATTGTCGTCATAGTTTGCCGAATAGAGAAAGGATCCGGATGCATCGAAGGCAAAGCTCCAGGGAACCGCGATCTCTTCAATGGTATGGCCGATCAGCGTCAGCAATCCGGTCTCCTGATCGATAGCGAAGCTGACAATCGCATCCCCTTCCGGGGTCGTGGAGTCTGGCTGACCGCGGTTCGAGTTGTACAGGAACCTGCCCGAAGGATGGATGATGATTTCGGCCGTGCTCTTCGTTCCTTCGAAAGGCTCGACAACAGTCGAGATCGTTTGGAGTGACGTCCCCAGCGTACCAGTCGCCATGTCATATTCCCAGACGTCGATCGTCGCATCGAGCTCGTTGACCGCGTACATCAGGGTGCCCGCCGGATTGAATGCCACATGGCGAGGTCCAGCGCCTGGTGCAGCCGAAGCCCGGCTGACGACCGACAACTCCCCGGTATTTCCATCGAGCGCGAGGATCAACACTTCATCCGTGCCAAGATCTGCAGCGCCGATAAAGTTGCCCGATGGATCGAAAACGGCTGCGTGCGGGTGCGACCTGTCCTGCCGTGCTTCGTTCGGACCCGATCCCTCCTGAACGACTTCGTTGACGACCTCGCCGAGTGAGCCATCCGGATTGATCGGCAGGACAGTGAAATTGTCTCCGTTGTAGTTAGCCACCACGAGCCATCGACCTGACGGGTCAACAGCGGGCTGCGCAGCGACGGCCCCTCCGGAGGAGACCCGGTTGATGAACGTCAGCATGCCAGTCTGCGGATCACGTGCGTATGCTTCGACCGAACCCGTCGTTCCTCCCTCGTAATCACCGATGACATTCACGGCATAGAGGAAATTGCCAGAGGGATGGAAATCGAAGAAGAAGGCATTGTCGCTGGACACGGTCTGAACGAGGGTCAGAATGCCGGTTTCCTGGTTGATCGAATACACAGATATGCCCACCGAATCGGCCGAAACCCCCTCGGCGATGGCCGCTCGGGAATCCGACCCGACATAGGCAAACTGTATCGGCGCCTCCGCGGTTGGAGAAGCCATTTCCGGAACCGGACTTGCGGCGGTGGTTGGTTCCGGGACCGGTGAGGCCACCGGTGAACCTTCCTGCGCCGAAGCTGAAATCAGCGAATGACGCATCATCAGTCCGGTAGTTGCGCCACCTATCGACAACTTCAACGCAGCCCTTCGATCGAGTGTCTTCTCCCGTGTCCATTGGTGCTTGATCATTGTGCTGAACCTCCTCGATTACTTACGCGGCCCAACCGACCGCGGATCGTGTCCGTCGCAGGACCGCTTCTTACCACGCCGCAATTTGCGAGCCAACGGTAGTTCCACAGCCTAGTCAATGTATTTAGTGATCTTCTGCGGCGTCAGCTTCGGCCTTGGTCCGGTGAATCGTTCCCTCCGGATGCTGTGGCGGCGTGTAAATCGTATAGACCCGCAATTTTTCCGATGTCGAGGTATTGATGACGTTGTGTTCGACACCTTCGGGGATGACAAAGGCGACACCGTCGGAAAGCGAATGTCGTTCACCGCCAATCAGCGCCTCACCTGTTCCCGCCTCGACCCGGAAGAACTGATCGCCATGGTCGTGCGTTTCGAGACCAATCTCCTCACCGGGGAGAAGAGTCATCAACACCACCTGCAAATGGGGCGCTGTGTACATCACTTTGCGGAAGTTCTCGTTCTCGAGTGTGTCCGCTTCGATATTCGTGCTGAAACCGGCCATTGAGCCCTCCCGTTCATCCAGAACTCGCGGTCGCATGACATCGTCCCCACCATCTTACTCTCATTCGGCCAATCGATCGCGCGGTTTCTGGTGAGGGATGTTTACCGAGAACCAGCCTCGGTAACCTGACCAGAAGCTGGGAGCGGGAATCCGCGAACTCAAGGGACTGAAGTCTCGTGCGCTCGAGTCAAGGCGCCCCCGGAGCGCACTCGAGCCGCTGAGGGACAGCGCCAAAAGTCGAACTAGCGCACGAGGCGGCGGTTCTATCGGAGAACGTTTCACCTCCAGGTCGTGGAGGTTTCATCGTGTTCAAACAACGTGCTGGCGGGAGGGTTCTGGAGCGATTCGCGTTGATCTGGCAGTCGCGTGAACTCGGTATTTGGGTAATTAGTCTGGGTCTTTACCGGTTACTGCCGGCCAGATGCCGCCCCGCCTGCGGTGGCAGGTCAGGTAAGCAAACCGGCCCGGGCCGGCCCGAAAGGCCCGGACCGAACGTTATTCAAGGAACACGACAACCCCTGCCCCAAATTGCCGTTCGAGACCGTCGATCGTTATTGATCCTTTACCGAATATGCATATCACCATAACATCAAACAC
>JBFWRO010000232.1:0-5392 GCA_050248865.1 Thermomicrobiales bacterium
GTACGATGCGAACGTAGCAGCGGAGTTGCCGCTGGCGACCACGGCATTCATCAGCCGCGCGCCATCCATGTGCAACCTCATCCCATGAGTGGCAGCCAGGTCACGCAATCCGTCCAGGGTTTCCAGGGGCCAGACTTTCCCACCGCCCATGTTCGCCGTGTTCTCGACTGATATGAGCGCGGTTCGTGAGGCATGAGTGTTGCCGGGATTGATGAACCTGATGGCCTGAGCGGCATCGAAGACACCTCGATCGCCGTCGGCCGTGCGCAGGAGAAGCCCTGCGATCACCGCCGGGCCTCCGCCTTCGGCGATATTCGGGTGGGCTGTCCGATCGAGAATGACCGCTTCTCCAGGGCGGGCATGAACCGCGAAGGCAATCGCGTTGCACATCGTCCCCGACGGCAGAAAGAGCGCCGCTTCCTTGCCGGTCAGCTCAGCGACGTAATCCTGCAGCTCATTGACCGTCGGATCCTCGCGCAACTGCTCGTCGCCGACTGGGGCGGCGGCCATGAACTCCCGCATGGCCTGACTCGGCCGGGTCGAAGTGTCACTGCTCAAATCGATCATGCTGTCCCTCGTTGCCTCCCAAATGAACGTTCCGCGGCTGATTCTACGGTCTCGAACCAAAACGGCTACAGTCGGACAATCTCGCCACGTGCTGCCGACTCGACGATGGCCTCTGCAATTCGCAATCCCTCCACGGCGTCGTCGATCGAAGCGACTCCCGATACGCGTTCTCCTGAAGCGACGATTTGAAGAAAGTGCTCGTCTTCGGCCTTGATCGCCCCCGCGACAGCACCGTTGATCTCTGGCCAGAGCCCGGCGTCGAGATGATGACTGTTGGCGTCGCTCCAGATTTCGAGTCCTGATTCCAGCCCCCGGAAACGGGCACTACGATGCTCACCAACGATTTCCAGCTCGGCGTCAATGGTTCCATGCCAGTTATCCGTAAGCACATTGGCCGGGGCCTGGCCGGGCACCAGCCAGCTCGTCTCGATAGCCGCCATCAGGCCATTTTCGAACGTCAGCATTGCCATCGTCGCATCGGGATAACGGCGGCCGGAAAGATGCCGCTCGATGGCGTAAACCGACGTGCAGCGAGATCCGGCAATCCACAGCAGGTAATCGATGTCGTGAATGACCGTTTCGTAGACCGCGTGAGCGCGATCGGCGTAGATATCGAACCAGGCGCGAGAACAGTTCCGCTTCGCCCGAAATGTAACGAGCTGGCCAAACGATCCGTTCAGAATCTGGTCCCGGAGAAAGGCCGAGCGAGCTTCGAAGCGCAATACAAAACCAACCTGGACATACACACCCGCTGCCGTGGATCTCGCGACGATCTCGGCGCCCCTGGCCGAGCTCAGTGCTAGCGGTTTCTCGAGGAAGATCGGCAACCGCCGCTCGATCGCCTCATCCACCATCTGCTCATGGGTGTCCTCGGGGGAAACGATATAGACACAATCGAGGTCCGTGCGTGACAACAACTCCCGGAACGATGTCACAACATCCGGATCGCCGAACTGCGTGGCTGCCGATGCAGCGACCGGATCGGGGTCGTAGATCGCGGCCACCCGGGCGTTGCCGAGTGACCGAATCACTCCGGCGTGCAGGCGCCCAAAACGCCCGAATCCGGCAATCCCAACTGCGATTTCGCTCATTGCTCCCACGCTTTCATCACTGCGGGCACGGTGTTCAGTCACAGCGCAAAACGCCGATCTCAGATCTGGACCAGCATGCCGATCATATCGCGAACGGCGCTCCTCGCTTTCGCGAACAGTTCGGCAACTTGGGTGATATGCTGCGCCCAACGGCACTTCTCAGCAATGGGACTTACATGGCAGCCTACCTCCGCCGCGTCCTCTCGTTTTCGTTCGACATCAAGCTCTTTCTGCTCTACAACCTCCTCGCCAACATCGGTTTCGGCACCATCGAGCTTGTCTTCAACTTCTATCTCCTCGAACTCGGTCACCGCGAGGACTTCATTGGCGAATGGCGCGCCGTGCAGACGGTTTCGATGGCCGTCGCTGCATTGACGATCGGTTTCTGGATCAACCGTTTCGGTCCCTGGAAGACCATCGTTTCGGGATTCGCCATCTTTTCACTGTCGTCATTCGGATTGGGATTTGCCGAACAGACCTGGATGCTCTTCGCTCTCGGCATTCTCTTTGGCGCCGGGCTCTCCTGCCTTTTCAACCCCTTGATGCCCTTTGTCATGGAGTACGCCGCAGGGGACGAACGCCCGTACGTTTCGGCGGTCTCCTTTTCGCTCATTTCGTTCTCGATCATGATTGGCTCTCTCGTGGGCGGATTTTTCCCCTCTCTGATTGCGAGGATCACCCCTTCTGTCGATGTTGGCTCGCTGCAGGCCTATCGCGCCGCAATTCTGGCCGGCGCGGTCATCGCCGCCTCAGGGCTGGTCCCCCTGCTGATGATGCAGAAACCCAGAGAGCGCTGGTCCCCCCGGGATACCCGGGCCGAAGCGCGATCGGAGTCGGCCATGGCCCGCAAACAAGTCAGACTGGACGTCCTGCTCTTCGTTATCGTCGGCGGGTTGATGAGTATCGGGGTGGGCATGGTCCAACCCTTCTTTAATGTCTTTCTTAAGGATCTTGGCGCATCCGACAACGAGGTGGGGTTCATTTACGCGCTTGGTGGTCTGGTCGCGGCGGTGATCGGGTTGGCGGCTCCACTTCTCGCCAACAAACTTGGCTCGCTGAACGCCGTGCTGGTGCTCAGATTGTCGATTGTGCCGTTCTATGTCCTGCTGATATTCACACCGTCGATCGGGCTGGCGGTGCTGGCGTTCCTCATTCGGCAGGCCAGCATCAGCATGGCCTGGCCGATCGACTCGACCTTCATAAGTGAAGTGCTGCCGCCGCGGGCCAGGGCAGGAGTTTTCGGCTTGCGGTCATCGGCGTGGAACGGAGGGTTTGCCTTGGCGTCATATATAGCCGGGCGAATCATCGTCGATCGGGGCTACGATCTCACCTTTGTGAGCATGGTCGTTTTCAGCGCCGCATCGGCTGTCGTCTATTTCCTGTACTATTCACGCCATCCGGCAATTACGTCCGGACGTGTTCCTTCTGCGATTTCGCCACGAAAGCGCAGTTTGGCGCTGGAAACATCTTCACGAAACGATCAGAACGTGCGAGAATCTGAAGGGAATGCGAAGGCATCTGTCTCGTAATCTGGGCTGGACGACGGACGTGACACGAATGACACATCTTGACCACCTGTCCACGGTGCGGGTGAGCAGGCGAATGTTGCTGGCCGGCGGCGTCGCCGCGTTCGGTGGCGTGTCAGGAATGCGCAGCGCCGGGGCCGAGCCGCTCCTTTCCTATAAGACGATCGACCGCATCATCGACCGGATGACAATCGAAGAGAAACTCGGTCAGATGTTCATCATTCAGGTGAACGGCACCGATATGACAGACTGGTACCGCAATCTCCTCCTGGAGGTCCAGCCTGGCGGCGTGCTCTTCTTTGGTTTCAATGTCGGATCGTTCGAACAGGTCAAAAGCTACATCGACGCCATTCAGCGGACCGGACGGTACGCGCCGCCGCTGATCGCGGTCGACCAGGAAGGCGGGCCGGTTGCCCGGGTTCCTGGTGATCCCGTTCCCGGAGCCACTCAACTTGGCCAGATGTCCGATAAAGAAGTCCGGAAATTTTCCATCGATCGGGCCAAGTTCCTCCGTGAATACGGGTTCAACGTCAATTTCGCGCCAGTCGCGGATGTCGCCTATTCACCAAACAGCAGCATGATCAGCCGGGCGTTCGGCAACGATCCCGGGCTCGTTAGTGAGAAGATTACGGCCGTCGTCAGCGGCTCCCGGCGCGGCAAAGTCGCCAGTGCGGCCAAGCATTTTCCAGGGCATGGCCGCACATCGGTCGATTCCCATTCGGGGCTTCCGGTGGTGAATGTCACATTGGACGAGTGGCTGGAAACTGACGCACTGCCATTCGAGGCCGCCATTTCAGTGGGTGTCGAGATGATCATGCTCGGACACTTGCTCTTCCCCGAGTGGGACACACTGCCCACAACATTTTCGAAGAAGACGTTGGATGTTCTCCGCAATCAGCTGGGCTTCCGCGGCGTGATCCTCACCGACGACCTGGTGATGGGCGCCATGCAGATGTACTCTCCGTACGAGCTGATCGAAAATTCGATTGCGGCAGGCATGGACATGGTGATGTATACCGCGTCACCTGTGCCGTTCACGGAGCTCATCGCGCACGCCAAAGAACGCGTGCTGAAGGGAGATCTGTCCGAAGAGCAGATCGATGCCAGTGTGCGGCGCATTCTGATCCTGAAGAGCACCTGGTTTCCGCACTTGGCGATTCCACTGTCATAAAAAAGGTTCCCCGGTCGTACCGGTGACCATTCACTGCGTTTCCCGCGCAGTACGCTCGATCAGAGGCGACGTGTCGAGTGAGCATGGATCGCCGCCGGCACACCGTTCAGCATCAACGCTTCGTCGCACGCTTTTACGAGAGACGCTGGTTTGCATCGTGGTCAACCGTCACCCGCGGCGCCCGCCCAATCAGATCCTTCTCACCGATTTCGATCTGCGGACAGTTCGCCGCCGCGTCGTCTGCGGCTGTATGTTCCACCATGAATTCGCGGCACTTGACTGGCGGCTCCACGAACTCGAGGCAGTCGTCGACGAGTTCGTCGTCGTCGAGTCGGTTCGCACGCACAGCGGGCATCCTCGCGACCTCGTGCGGCCAGATCGCGATCCGCGATTCGCCCGTTTCCGGGACCGGCTGCACACCTTTGTCATCGCCGACCCACCCGGTGGGCCAGATCCCTGGCCACGAGAACGACATCAGCGTCAGTCGATTTGGACGGTCGGTGCATCCACGCTGTCGACCTCGGATGACGACCTCATCATCATCTCCGACGTCGATGAAGTTCCGTATCCCGAAGTAGTTCAACGGCTGGCGTTCTCATCATTCCAGGAGCCGATCAGGATACGGCCGCGCTGGTTCAATTTTGATTGGAACACCTATCTCGGCCCATGGCCGCACGACTCGATACGGTTGTATCCAGCCGGATTATTGCGCCAGCTGACGGAAGGGGGACGAGCCGCCGAAATCGGCGACAACTCGATCCCGGGGCGCGAGCTTTCAGGTCTCAACGGCTGGCACGCCAGCTGGTTCGGATCGGATGAATTCATCCTGGAGAAGCTGAGCGCGTATTCGCATGCATTCGACGACAAGGATCTCCAGCTCGCAAGTGAAGGCGTGGCCGGCATCCACCGGCGGAGACACTCAGGCTTGGACATGTATGGGGAACGGGAGAGAAGAGATGGACGGCCACGCCTGCCAAAACATGCTCACCGCATCGGGAGCGTCAAACCACCCTGAGCCATTGGGCAGGCAGACACTG
>JBFWRO010000233.1:0-5379 GCA_050248865.1 Thermomicrobiales bacterium
AAAGTGCTCAACGTACCGAGATTCCCGCCATCGGTTGGCTGAGCGACATCAACCGCACCGGCAACCGGGGTAGCTTCTGCATCCGATTCGGGGGTCTGTTGTGGTTCGACCGTTGGTTCCGGCGTTGGCTGGGTCGGCAGAACCGGGCTCTGTTGCGACGTCGAACTGGACGTCAGATCTCTTGTATCCTGATTCGGTGTCGGTTCGAATGGTATCCAGCCAAATTCGGGGAAATAGACTTCCACCCACGAATGAGCGTCCTGAGCGCGATAAAGAAAGCCACCTGCATCAGGATCGTACGGAACCGGAGCAAGGCCCGTGACGATTCTGGTGGGTACGCCAAGTGTCCGGAGCATGATTGCCATCGATGACGCATAGTGATCGCAACGCCCAACCCGGCGCTCGAAGAGAAAGTAGTCGACGATGTCCTGACCATCAGGAGCCAGGCTACTTTCGAGCAGGTACTGATAGTTGGTTCTCAGATACGTTTCAATCGCAATCGCTCGATGATAGGGATCAACCGCGCCTGCTGTGTCGACGATTTCCCGGGCCAGTTCATAAGTGCGGGGCGTGACTGATCCGGGCACCTGAAGGTACGTTTCCGCAATGTAAGTGGGATAGGTCGTCGAGGCCGAGGCAAGTTGATCAGCGTTGAAAACAGGCGACACACCGACGGAGGTGTACGTTCGCGGGACCTGACCGTCGCCGCCAAAAACCGCTTCGACATCGGTATAGACCGGCAATCTCCCAGTTGCGACCAGGACAACTCCTTCTTCGGGTGTGTAACCGAGGGTGGTTTCGACCGGATACTGTCTCAAGCTTTCACGTTCTTCGTCGATTGCCGCCTGGAGTGTTGGATCGATTGCTCTGACATTGCCGGCATCGAGTTGTTGCTCGTCGAACGATGCAAGCCTCAGCAGACCAATAAGCGAACGCAAATCGAGCGGAACGTCTCCAATCTGGACAGCATCGATGATGTATCGATTGTCGAGACTTTGCCATCCGACACGGACAGAGCTCGGAATAGAAACTGATCGATGCCTCGCAAGCGTCAGCAACAGGTCCTGGTTCGGCGAGTAGAGAGTGATTTCTCCCGACACTTCTACCCCTGAATCCAGTACTGAATCCGGAAGGTTCATCGACTGATCCGCTCTGAACGATATTTGCGGTGTTTCGCCAAATGGGGCCAGGCCGACAACGTCAGGCACTTCGCCGAGCGTGCTGCTCCAACCGGTTCCATCGAAGTAGTCGAAATTCCTCGCGGTCAGATAGCTGCGGTCAGTGGCTCGCAGCGTGGCGATTTGAGCATCTCCGGACGGCACGCCTTCGCCCACTCTGAATTCTTCGGCAAATTCTCCATAGTTGCCGCCGAGTGTTTCAGGAGATTGACCGCCAGTAAACCGATCGATCTGGCCGTCGACAGTTTCGGCAAGGCTTTCGGCCTGGCTGGCAGCCCAGTTCTGCGTTTCCTCAGGAATCGTCAGTGCTGCGTTAGAAGCGGCAAGAATCACGACAATGGCCAGTATCGATCCGCCGACGGCCGCCCATCGCTGATTGTTGCGCGGACTCCGTAACCCGCGTCGCCGCCAGCCGCCATCGCGAACTCGGGAGGTTGCCACGACACCCTGGGCAATTGCCAGCCCGGTGAATCCGAAGGCAGGCCAGGCGGGCTGATCACGATCGAGAGCGAGGCTCGTAAGTAAAACCGCCGCAGGAAGGGCAACCGACCAGAAGAACCAGAGTCGCCTGAAGAGCATCCACGCCGCGGCATACCCGACAAGCCAGAGGGTGAGGGAGATTCCCAGCGCGGCCACGTCATCAGGAAGGCGGTCTCCGGAACGAATCGCGCTTGTCAGGTCGCTGACATATCCCCAGTTTCGTTGGAAAAGACTCGTGAATGCTCCATCGCGTACGTCATCCCAGATCAGTTCGGGCTCAACGAGAGTCATGGCCACCGTGAGACCGGTAACGAACCCAACTCCGTGTGCCACTAGATCGGGAATGCGGGTCTCCGCCAGGATGAATCCAATCAAATAGCCCAGACCAGCAATCACGCCAAAGGTCTGAGGTTCGATAAACTGCTGTCCTGGACCGATCACCAGTCCCAGCAGAGCCATCATCCCAACTCCCGCAAAAAGGGAAATCCAGTCTGGAACGTGACGGGACGGAACATCAGTTTGTGATCTGGAGGAAATGACTGCGCTCATGCGTTCGGTACCATCTCGGGCTTCTCAAAAGCCGTGGGCATTGGTGAGCTCAGCGCGAATGCGGTCTCGATACCCCGGTTGAAGTCTACGACGAAGACGGGGTACGCCTGCTCACGGATGGCCAGGTGAATTGCGGTCGAGTCCCGGTTGGGATTGAATGAAGCTGGATCGACAAATATGGCAATCGGATGGATCCCTCGTTCGCGCAGACCGCCCAGCGCTTCGAGCCACCGCGGATCCGCATCGGATGATACGACTACTGGCGTCCTGTTTCGATCGAATCTGCGCACCTCTTCAATGAGAACGTCAGCGATCGATCCGTTACCTTCGGGTTGGGCTACAGCCAACTCACTGAGAACTCGATGAAACTGGCGATCACCTGTGTCTGGAGGTATGAATGTTCTGGCCTCCTTGGCCCCGATATACCCAACGGCGCGCTTGCGATCGAGGGCAAGACGCGTCACTGAAGCCCCGAGGGCCGCCGTGACATCCTCCGTGCAGTCGAGCCATGCTTCCGAGAACGTGAAACGATCGGCGCGGTCGATCAGAACAGCGCGATCGGCCTTGAGATTTGCGGACGAAAAGAAATCGACGACCAACCATATCTCGGAAGTGGGGTCGAGATCGAATTCCTTGACCATCAATTTGCCAACCCGCGCGGTCAAGCTCCACGATATCTTGTTCAGTGGATCCCCGGCTACGTAGTCGCGTACCGTGGCGACAGAAGGAGTAGCCATCAGCGCACGCCTTTCGATCTCACGTCTTCCGGTCGCATCAGCAAAGGACAAACGAAGAGATGGGAGCTCAAAATGCGGCGGATAGACGATGAGATCTCCCTGATTTCGCACCCGCCTGGTCCTCTGGAAGACCCCCAGCGGATCGCCGCTGCGCAGCTCGATTGGACCGGTCGGGAATGATCCCCGACGAACACAAATCGATCGGGTCGACCAGGCCAGGCTTCCCTTGCGTTTCAGGGATACAACGTTTCCTCCATCGTGCCCGGGGATGCGGGCAAGATCACGCACTTCGATCCAGAGCTTGCCGAGTTGGCTCACGCTCGTCAACAGGATGGTATCGCTGAGGACCTCGCCCACCTGTAGCCTTGAGGGCTCAATCGTCCGCTCTACGGAGACACCGCTGAGAGAAAGCCTGGCCCATAGCGCGGAGACAACGAGCAATGCCAGCAGACCCATCGCCAGCCTGCTCAGGAGAAGCCAATCAGCAAGCTCACCTGCGATCGCAAAGCTCGCAATCAGCGCGATCAATCCTGTTGCCCGGGCGGTCACCGCGTCTTTACCACGAGTTACATTGCTGCCGCGGCACTTCTGGGCTGACCGCCAGGTACCGCGGTGGACGCCAGAATATGTCGGACCACATCCGCACCAGTTACACCGCGAAGGCGAGCGACCGGAGTCTGGATAATGCGATGAGAGAGCGTGTAGGGCGCGAGCGCCTTGACGTCGTCCGGCGTAACGAACTGCCTGCCCGCCATTGCTGCGCGCGCCCGCGATGCGTTATAGAGCGCAAGGGAACCTCTCGGACTTGCTCCCAGCAGAACATCCGGGTGCCGCCGAGTGGACTCACTGAGGGAAACGATATATTCAGCGACCAGAGGGCTGACATGTATCGAACGAACGGTCGTCTGGGCATCGATAAGGTCGGTCGCATCGATCACCTGGCTCAATTCGTCGAGCGGATGGATGCGGTGCTGCCTGACAAGCATTTCCACCTCGTTCTCCCGCCCGGGGTATCCGATTGCGACGCGAAGCAGAAAGCGGTCGAGCTGAGCCTCCGGTAAAGGGAACGTTCCTTCATAGTCGATTGGATTTTCAGTGGCGAGAACGATAAATGGCTCAGGAAGGAAGTGGGTGACTCCATCAACGGTGACCTGGCCTTCCTCCATGGCCTCAAGTAACGCGGATTGGGTTTTGGGCGTTGCTCTGTTGATTTCATCGGCGAGCACCATCTGGGCGACGACCGGCCCGGGCCTGAACTCGAAGCGTGCAGACTGAGCATTGAAGATGCTGACGCCGGTGATGTCGCTGGGCAGGAGGTCAGGCGTGAACTGTATGCGCTTGAAGCTGGCGCCAACACTCCGTGCGACCGCTTTGGCGAGTACCGTCTTTCCCACGCCAGGGACATCTTCGATCAAAACGTGTCCTCGGCTGAGCAGTGCGACAAGGATCAGGTCGACCTCCATTCGCTTGCCGACGATCACACGTTCAACATTTTGGGCAATTTGGCCGGCAAGTTGCTGGATTTCGTTCAGTTGCATGGCTTAAGGTCGACCACCTGCAAACGGGGCCCGTAAATTCTCAGTGCGATATCGATCGGCGGGGAGGTCATTTTGCGCTTGCGTCATGGCCATTCCGACCACAGTCCGCAGAGTATAACAACTCAGAAGTCCGATTCCGTCTGGATTGCCAGAACGCCCCGGAGAATGGCCACTATACTCAAATTACCCTGCCACGCCGCCTCGGCGCAGGTATTGACGAATCCGTTCACAGGGGATTGACGTGACTGCGGATCGACCAGCACAGACTCCGGACTCTCAACCAACCATCATGCTCGTGGATGGCTACGGGCTCATCTTTCGTGCGTTCCATGCCATTCAAACGTCGATGTCGACTTCCAGCGGCGAGCTCACAAATGCCGTGTTTGGGTTTGCCTCGATGCTCTTCAATCTATTGAATAGCATGAAGCCCGAATACGCAATCGTCGCACTGGAGAGTGGCCGCACTTTCCGCCATGACCAGTTCGCCGAATACAAGGCCACTCGCGCTGAATTTCCCAACGAGTTACGGAGTCAAGTCGTTCGCATACGGGAGTTGATCGACGCACTGAATATCCCCGTTGTCGAACGGGAGAATTATGAGGCCGACGACGTGATCGGGAGTCTCGCGCGAAAGTACGCCTCGCAGGGAGTAAATGTCGCCATCCTGACGGGTGATACCGACTTGCTGCAGCTCGTCGAAGATCATGTCCAGGTGTTTCTCCCGGGAGTGAAGCGTTTCGATGAGCTGCGAAGATTCGATCGGGATGCCGTGGTCGAGCGGTATTCGTTTGGGCCGGAGTTCGTGCCTGATTACAAGGCGCTGGTAGGCGATACCTCTGACAATATCCCGGGCGTACCCGGGATCGGTGAGAAGACGGCGAAGGCTCTGATAAATCA
>JBFWRO010000234.1:0-5376 GCA_050248865.1 Thermomicrobiales bacterium
AAACTGACTGGGAAGAAGCGTGGAAAAAGCACTTCACGCCCGTCCGCGCCAGCAACCGGATAACGATCAGGCCACCCTGGCATGACCTCGAATGGGATGCCGATGGGCTCGTCGTGACGCTCGATCCGGGAATGGCATTCGGAACGGGAACCCATCCGACGACCAGGCTCTGTCTGCAGCTGCTGGAAGAGTTGCCCCTTCAGGGGAAGCGGGTACTCGATGCCGGAACGGGTACAGGCGTACTGGCGATCGCTGCCGTGCTGCTCGGTGCCGACAGCGTCGTTGCCGTCGATGTCGACACGGTGGCCGTGAGGCAGTCAGGGGAAAACGTGGCGCTGAATCAGCTCACGGAGGCCATCGAGATTCGGGAGGATGATTTGTCCGCACCGCCCGCCGGTGGCCCGTTCGACCTTGTGATCGCCAACATCATCTCTCGCATTCTCGTCGAAATTCATTCAGCGCTGATTGCATCGCTGGCGCCGGGTGCGACACTGCTGCTGAGTGGGATCATCGAAGAGAAAGAGGCCGACGTCATCGCCTCATATGAGAACGCTGGCCTTCAGCTTCGCGAACGCCGGCAAATGGGCGACTGGATTGCTCACCTGTGGAGCAATTTTGAGTGACATAATGCATCGCCCGGCGGTCCGTGGTAAAATTCGCCGGTTGAGGGCAGCGTTCGCGAGCAATCTGCTGCTCAATAGCCACTCGGCATACTCTGCTTCACGCATCGGAGCGTGGTTCCTTGGCCCCAAAAGTCAGCGCACTGTCCCATCGCCGGGTCGATCTCGAACCCGCGGCAACCGGTTTGATCGAGTCCGTAGCCCAGGGCTCCCTTGCCTGGGAGCTCGGCATCCAGTCCGGCGACCGCATTGTCAGTCTGGACGATCGTCCGATCGTCGACGTACTCGACTTTCAGTTCCATGCGCACAGTGAAGAGGTGCGGCTGGAAGTCGAGCGAGGCGGTCGGCTGGAGCGATTCAGTCTGGAGCTCCAGGGCGACGAATATTGGGGTATCACCTTTGCCGACCCAACATTTGACGGGGTGCGTATCTGCGAGAACGCCTGTCCGTTTTGTTTCATCAAGCAGATTCCAAAGGGAATGCGCCGATCGCTCTATGTCATGGACGACGATTATCGGTACTCCATGCTCTACGGCAGCTTCGTCACGCTCACGAATCTGAGCGATGAAGACTGGGAACGCATCGAGTCCGAGCGTCTGGGGCCTCTCCATGTCTCGGTGCACGCGACCAACCCCGATCTCCGTGCCGCCCTGGTCGGCAACAGGCGAGGAGCCAACATCCTCGGCGATCTCGCCCGGCTGGAACGAGCAGGAATCGAGTTTCATGCCCAGCTTGTCCTCTGTCCGGGTGTGAACGATGGCCCGGAGCTCGATCGCAGTCTCTCGGACTTACGGCAGTTCTCGAAACTGGCCTCAATCGCTGGCGTTCCCGTCGGACTCACCAGGTTCGGCCAGGAACGACAAAGCAAGCAACTGCGATTATCCCGGACCTGCATCAGAACGCTCCCGGGAAGTCAGATTCATGTCCGCCGGTATGTGCCTGACGAGGCTGCGGCCGTCATCGAGCATGCCGGTCGTTGGCAACAGGAGTTTCGGCGGGAGAGGGGAGAAACCTTCTTCTACCTCGGCGACGAGTTTTACCTGATGACCGGATTGGAAGTGCCGGATAGCGACATGTACGACGGCTTTCCCCAGATCGAAGACGGCATAGGCATCACCCGGCATTTGCTCGACGATGTCGATCGTCTGATCCGTCGTTCGAAACGAGGAGTCCTGCACGGCGCCGCAGGCGTGGTGGCGTGCGGGACGTTAATCGGACCGACAATGGAGCAGATTGTCGACCGGCTGAACCAGGAATGCGGCACTGCGCTCCGTCTCGAGGTGATCGAAAACCGGTTCTTCGGTCCCGAGATCAACGTTTCCGGCCTGCTGACCGGAGAAGACATCGCGTCACAGCTCTCGGGAAGAATCCACGGTGAACCGCTGTACATTTCGAACCGCACCGTTTCCGATCGCACGCACACGATGCTGGACGATATGACGATTTCTGACCTGGCGGAGCGGCTTGGCACGCCGGTGGTGCCTGCGCTGACCTTTTCCGACGTCGCTCGCGACATGCGCGCGCGGCTCGCGGCCCGCCAGGCTGCCTGACACCCTTCAGTTAGCGACGCAACCTGCGGACGATCATTCCTCCAAAACCGATCACCGTCGCGGCAGCGAGGGCCAGCGTGCCCTTCGGCAACCGGTGACGCGCCTCAGGACTGGGCCGGTCCGGGGGAGGATCATACGATCGCATGTGCCACCACAGGCGCGGCGTATCCCGCATGGCCCGCAGAATTACCTTCGGATTGCCACCTGTCGATGCTCCGGCGGTTCGCGGGAAATGCTGGACGCCAACCTGCTGTACCCGGGCGCCCTGCCGCCGGGCTTTGGCCATGATCTCGGTGTTGATCAGTGCCCCGCTCGAGGTGAGTTGAATCGATCGCAGCATCTCCCCGTCGAAGATCTTGAAGGCACAGTCGATGTCACGCATGTGAACCCCGAAGAGCATCCTGATCGAAACGTTGAACGTTTCCGCAAAAATCCGGCGATGCAATCGGTCGCTTCGTTCCATCCGGAAACCAGCAACGATATCGTGCGTCTCGACAAACGGGAGAAGCCGGGAGATGTCCTCCAGCGAGAACTGGCGATCTGCGTCCATGAACATCACTCGGTGCCCGGTCGTTGCCGCAAAGCCCGATCGCAGCGCGTCTCCGTATCCCCGGTTCCGGGCATGATTGACGACGCGAACCCGAGCGTCATTCGCCGCAAGATCGTGGGCGACCTGTTCGGTCGAATCCCTGGAGCCATCGTTGACGATGATCACTTCGAAGCCAGCGAAATAGCGCGGCAGGACCTCGAGTGCCTCTGCCACGACCCCAGGGAGATTGTCCTCTTCGTTGTAGGCCGGAAGAATGAGCGACAGGCCAGTTTCCGCCTGACGCTCCGTTTGGTCAGAAGAGCCCACCAGCGGCGTCCCTGTCTGCGTCACGCTGCCGGGGACAATCCCTGCATATCTGGACTAACGGACCAGACATTGCTTCGAGGGTAGAAAAGACTGTCGAATGTGTCGTCGCGGACAACTTCGCCATTCCGCCCGTACACGGTCCGATAGACATACACTTCCAGCCCCGGACCCGCCCATTCAGTCTGCTTGATCGTGCCGGCGGGCAGCGTGTCATCGACAACTTCCACGGGCTCCGTCGCCGGGATCGGCTCGCCGAGCTGTGGATCGCTGACATCGACTTTGTAGCCCAGGTCGCCTCCGTAGATCACCACAACCGCCCGTGGACCATCCGTATAGGATTCGACGAGCAGCCAGGAATCACTCGGATTGACGAAGCGCAGATCGATGCCGCCGAAAGGATCACCTTCGGGCTGGAAAATCGCCGCATCCATACCTGGCGGCCAGCCATCGAGCTCATAGAAACCAAGTCGGAACCGGTGGGCATGCCACTCCGTGAATTCGAGACCGGCGAGCAACGCCGCGCGGAAGACTGTCGTTGATACCTGGCAGATCCCGCCGCCAATGTCGCGGCCAATCCGCTCTCCGGCAATAACCTGCGCTTCCACGAAGCCAAGTCCTGCCGTGATATCGCCGATCGCGTGATTGAAGGAGAATTCGCCATGCGGTGGAACCAGCGTTCCATTCAGGACATTTGCCCCGACCCGGATGTTCGTCGCTCGCGCGTCATCAGATCCATCGAAGTTCGATGAGCCGCGGCCGAGTTCGGTGGTGATGCCAAGAGAGTCCAGATTCGCGCCGTTCACATCAGGTTTGAGCACCTGAACCGGTACGGTCACCGATCGGTGATCCCCATTCATCGACTCAACGAAACTTTTCGCCAGAGACTGCGGCAGGAGACGCTCGCCATCCTCGCCAGGAACCGTCGCCTTCAGTCCCCCATCGCCATTCCACGCCACCTTGGCATTGACGGGGTCGCTATTGATCGATGGCGCCAGAATCTCGTTGAACCACTGGCCTAGACCCTGCTCGTCGACCACGATCGACACAGATTCAGGACCTGAAAGGTCAGCATTGACATCGACATCGAGAAAAACCCCAAATTCAGCAGGAGCGATGTCCCACTGCTTGCTGCCATGGGTCAGAACAATAGGCCCCGAGAGCATCGCCTCGAGTTCTGCCTTGGCAACGGAAAAGTCGCTGGCATACGTTGACGGTTGTTGGTCGATGATGGGAAGCGAGGCTGTCGGTGCCGATGAGGTTTTGACACTTTCCAGCAGTAATGCTTGCAAACTCGCAACGTCGACGATTTTCCCTTGTGTTTCTGGCGTGATGTTCACGACACCATCCACGATGGACAGTTCGGCGTTGACGGGATGGATGCCCAGCTGCTCGTCGACGTTCGTGGCCCATGCGGTCAGCTCATCGTTCGAATGCGTAACCGTCAGCGGAATTCGTGATTCGTCTCGTACGGCCTCCAGGACGGAGCCAATCCGCGTTCGGCTGGTCTCTTCTCTGCCGACGGCAAACGCGCCCTCGAGCGCCGCATCCACATCGACATGGAACCCAAGCTCACCAAGCGTCGGCGCCCAGTGCCGATCCAGGGCATCCAGATAGGCGCGTTGCCCTTCGATCGCTGCGGCTTCCGCCCGAATAGCTTCCTCGGCCTCCGCGCGGCTCATGCCGCTCACATCAACGGCGCCGACATACACTCCTGGGTACACACGATCGTCATACCGTCGGTCGAACGCGAAGAGCGCTGCCGCCGCGGCGATGCAAAGAATGGCCGCAGCCAGAACGATGCGCGTCAGGATCCTCACGCCACGGCTTTGCTGTCGCGCGGAATCCCCAAACGTCGGAAACGCCGGCGACGGCGTAGCGACGGAAAGGCTCCCTGGCATCTTGTCCGCGAGTTGATCAGCCAATGGTGAAACCTCAAACGAGCAATGAACATGAAATGAAGCACATCGATCCGGCGCCCTGCGGCTCCGGATTCACTGGACAGATGCTAGCACAACATGCGCATGCGTACCCGGCCGAACTGAAGAAGGTCTCCGTTATTGACGACAGCGACAGAGGTGACTGGTTTTCCTGAGGCGTACGTGCCATTCATGCTTTCGTAATCCTCCACGACCCAGTGAGCGGTGACGAAATACACTGCAGCGTGGACGGTGGAAACCGATGGATCGTCGATGACGACGTCGCATTCATGACCGCGCCCCACGGTCGCCCGCCCCTCGATCATCAGGCGCTGGTTGACCTGCAGTTGGGACGTTCCACCATCGAGAACCATCAACCACGCAATGGCGGCTTCCAGGGAGGGGCGAGCGATGGTGTCGCGAGTCGCAAGGTC
>JBFWRO010000235.1:0-5372 GCA_050248865.1 Thermomicrobiales bacterium
GAGAGCGTAGCTTGGGCTCCCGCGAGGTCTCCATTATAGAAGAGCGCATTTCCAAGAAATCCGAGTGTCCTAACCAACGCTTCTGAGTCGTCCCCATGAGTTCGCAGGAGTTGTGCAGAGCGGGCTAGGTGATCGACTGCTGCAACCGGGTCGCGCATTTTCACGCTGTTCCCGATGTAGCACAGGCAGCGGGCGATACCCGTCTGGTTGCCGACTGATTCGTAAATTCTCATTGCCTGAGTTGCCTGCTCGACCGCCCGGGGCAGCTGGCTTGACTTCATCATGATCACTGCCGAGTTGAGGAGCAGATCGGCGTGCAGTTCCGGGCTTAGCGTTTCATGGGCGTGCAGGACTTCGGCGAGGGTATCGCTTGCTTCACTGAGGAGGCCAGATCGAAACCAGTAGGGCCAGATGCCGCACGCCAGCCAACCGGCAAGCTGATGCTCGTTCTGCTCGAGCGACCAGGCCAGCGCCGTGCGGACGTTGTCATGCTCCCCATGCAGAGGATCGGCGGCGGGAGAGGTGGGGAAGGAGATCAGGCTGGGCTGCCGGGATCGGGCCAGGGCGGCGAACCACTTCGCGTGGTGACTGCACGCCCGATCGGTTTCGCCGCGGGCAGCAAGACGCTCCCGGCCGAATTCCCTGATTGTTTCCAGTAACGAGAAACGGGGTCGTCCGTCATCAGTGGCGATCTGGTCGACCAGGCTCTGGTCGACCAGAGACAGCAAAAGGTCGGCGACGAGCGTATCCCCGGCTCCGCCTGTCCAATCAAGGGTCGAATCCTGGAGGGCTTTGTCCCCCGGCTTTCGAAACTGACCGTAGATTTCCGCTACGGCTCGAAACGTGAAGCCGCCCGAGAAGACGCTGAGCAGCCGGAGCATCACCTGTTCATTGTCGGAGAGGAGATCGTAGGACCAGGCGATCATGTCGTGCATCGACTGGAGTCTGGGCGGAGCGTCTCGCGGACCATGCCGAAGTACCGCGATCCCACTGTCGAGGTGTTCGAGCAGTTGACGAGGACTGAATATCCGGGTTCGGGCGGCGGCCAGCTCGATTGCCAGGGGGAGACCATCGAGCTTTCGGCAAATCTCCGCGATGGGCAAGAGTTCCGAGTTCGCGCGTTCTCCGGTTCCCCGCTGACGGTGATGATCGGATCGTTCGAGAAAGAGCTGGACCGAGGGGAACCCGGCGATTTGGTCAGGCGGTGCGCCCCGTGGGGGCGTGACGAGCGGTTTGACTGGGATGACGTGCTCGCCGATCAGCCGCAGCATCGCCCGGCTGGTCACCAGCAGCGTCAGGCCCGGGCAGAGCGAAAGGAGCTCGCTCAGGATGGGACCGGCGTCCACCAGTCGCTCGAAGTTGTCGAGCACCAGCAGTGTTTCGGTGGTGCCGATGACGTCGGCAACCCGTTCGATCGTCGGTTCATCATCCGGGCCACTGGCGCCGATGGCCCCCGCGATCGATGGCATGATGGTGGCGGGATCGGTAATTGGCGCCAGCGCAACGAAGTGCACGCGGTGTTTCCCAGCGCGGGCCATTTCCGCGGCAACTCGCACGGCCAGCCGGGTCTTGCCGACGCCACCTGGTCCCAGCAGCGTCACCAGGCGAATGGTGGGGTCGTGGAGTGCCGCCTGCATCTCCCCGATCTCGGCATCTCTGCCGATCAGTGAGGTCGGAGCCGGAGGGAGACGTGGGATTCCGCCGGGTCCCGGTGCAACATTCGGCCCGACACCGTCACGGATTTGGTCAGAGCGGGAGATGGATCGCATGAGCGGCACCGATCGCTGAGCGTTTGTGAGACAGCACTATGCCGCAGCAGGACAGGAGGGTCAAGCAAGAATCGCACTCGAACTCCTCGTGTCGCCATGCGCGTGGGCGTAAGACATCCGGCAGATCTCGGACGGACAAGCAATCGACCACCAATCCCATCATTCGAGAATCCGGGTCCGAGGAGGGCCGTGCCATGGAATCGATTACGGACGCCAGTCGCGAGCTTCGCTAAACACGGCATGCGACTTCAATCGCTGTCCGCTCGACCATGAAGCGATGTAGGCGCTTTCACCCATGGCACGGACGGCACGTTGGCGCGTTTCATCCCGGACAGCCTTCTCGTCAGGAGTGAGCCCGAGCCGAATGTGCTCACGGAACATTTCCTCGAAACCGAGCCACCGCGCTGCTCGGTCTGATTCGCCGCACGCCTGGGCAACAGCCGCGTATTCGGCTACGCAAAACACGCACTCGTGCGCTGAGCCGAGCTGGAGCCCGAGCGTCAGCGCTTCCGAGAAGTAGCGCGCGGCTCCGTCGAAGTCGCCACGTTTCGCCGCGACACGCCCGAGCAAGCGCAGGGACGGGATCTGGTGGTAAAGACTTCCAGATTCCCGGGACCGCGAAAGTGAGCGGATCAGCAGGGTATGGGCAAGTTCGAGGTTTCCCTCAGCAACTGCCAGCCAACCCATCATGTCGAAATCGCCCTGATCACTCCCGGTTGATGCCCGTATCTCATTTGCTTCGGTGAATACGGATCTCGCCTGCGTCAGGTTGCCAACATACATGTGGGCTCCGCCCAGGCCTTCCAGTGAACACACCATGGCAGCGTCGTCGCCACCCTGGCGATACGATCGAACCGCCGTCGAAAGAAAATCTCTAGCCTGTTCAGGATTTTCAGACAGTACCGATAAACCCAGCAAATAGTTCGCTTCGGCGATCCCTGCGGAATTATCCAGCTCCTGACAGAGGGCCAGACCCTCCACAGCAGCTGACTGGCACTGTTCGAAATCACCCTGGTTCCAGGCAAAGAAAGACGCGTCGAGGAGCAGGCGCGCTCTTCTGCGCTTCTCGAGCGTTCCCGGGCATTGCAAGGTTCTCGCCAGTGTTGCGCGCGCCTCAGAATACTGTCCGTTCTCCCGCCATGACCCAATCGTCCCGCTGATCAATCTCGCTGCCAAATCGCAGTCGTTCTCGAGCAACGCATAGTCAATGGCAACCCGGAAGTTGTCCCGTTCTTCTTCCAATGGGCTCGAGGCTTCTCCACGATGGAACTGGGTACGCCACTCGTCAATTGCAGCGCATTTGCTCGCGAAATGCTCGGCGTGAATCCTCTCTGCCACGTGTTCCTCGCCGGACTGAATGAGCCGATCACGAGCAAACTCACGGATGGATTCGAGCATGACGAATCGTGGCCGGCCGTCTTCCGTCGTCGTTCTCGAAACCAGACTTTGCTCGAGCAATGATGAGACAAGCTCATGAGGCGTCGCCAGCGATTCCGCGTTGTGAGATTTCATGCAGGCCATGTACACCGAAACAGCGGATTCCAGCGAGAAGCCACCAGCAAAGACCGCCAGCAGGCGGAACAGGCGCTTTTCCTCGATCGTCAGCAGGTCATGCGACCAGCTGACAGCAGCTCGAACGGATTGATGGCGGTGAGGCGCATCGCGCGGGCCGCGGTCCAACGCGATGACGCCATTCCGCAGCCCGGACGCCAACTCGGCGACCGAAAAAACTCTCGCTCTCGCTCCTGCCAGCTCGATTGCCAGCGGAAGTCCGTCGAGCCGTCGACATATCTCAGCCAGGTGCGGCAGATCAGACGGCGTTACGTTCCCGACTCCCTGACCACCTGTGGCGCTGATCCGGTCCTGCAACAGTTGAACCGCGGGTGATTCGGCAATCTGCTCGATGGACGCACTTGAATCAGGAACCTGCAAGGGCTGAACTGGAAATTCCCGCTCCCCGGAGACTCGAAGCACGACGCGACTGGTGACGAGGATCGAAAGCGTTGGGCAGCGAGCCGCGATCTCGGTCAGGAATGCCGCCGCATCGATGACTCGCTCGAAGTTGTCGAGTAGCAACAGATGGCGGCGGTCGCCGATGGCCTCAGCTATTCCGTCGAAAGCGTTCCTGCCGGCGGATTCGAACACACCAAATGTCTGGCAGATCGTGGACACGACGACGTGCCAACTTTCGATTGGGGCGAGGGGGATCAAACTGACATGCCAGCCGGGATCGTTGCTGAACTTTGCCGCAACGGTCAAAGCCAATCGTGTCTTGCCAACTCCGCCCGGGCCGGTCAGCGTCACGAGCCGGTTGTTCTGTTGTTGCACGAGTGCGTAAAGCTCGTCGACAGCCCGTTCACGCCCGACAAACGAGGTCAACGGCAAAGGGATGCCCGACTGACGTTCGATGACGTGTGCCGCGTGAACCTCGTTGCGCCGTTCAACGTCCTGCGGCCGATCGGAAGCATCCTGGTCGGTCAAGCGATTTGACGATGCCGGAGGCGAGAATGAGCGTTCAGATTGCCCGACATCAGTCATCGCGAATGGCAGGCGCGGGACCGATGCCTCGGTCAGCGCGATGCGATCGCTTTCAGACAACTCGAGCGCGGAAGCCAGCAATCTGATGGTCTCCAGGCGAGCGGTCCGCCGAATCCCTCGTTCCAGATCACTGATCGTCCGCACACTGACCGACGATCGCTCCGCAAGCTCTTCCTGGCTAAGCAGTGCACTCCGCCGCCATCGCCGCAAAAGTGTTCCGAGATCTGGTGTGGCCATGACGTCCACCGACACCCTCAGGCAATCAATCAGCACATGGTGAGGGCTCACATCTGAACTGTCGAACGCGATCGGTCACCATCCAACTGCTCCACAAGAACGACATGAACGTCCGCTCAGCGTCTCCAGCCGTGCTGGCATGTCCACCCGAGAAGTCGTTGAGCCTTTTCGGTCGAAATCGCGGATGAGGTGCCCGGCATTTGCGCTTTCACTTCAACTGACGGCGCCAGTGTGCGCAATAACTCTTCGGTGGGGACGAGACTCTGGGTGTCCGGGGCGACGATGTTGAACGCTTCGAATCCGCCGAAGTCGGCTTCGATGGCCAGGCGGCAGGCTGACGCGGCGTCGCGAACGTCGACATACCCCCACAAGATCCTGGCGCTCCGGACGAGATCCTCATCGGACATGCCGGCTGGTCCAATCGCGTCGATCTCGTCCGGGTGACCGACCCAGTGGAATCGCATCGCAGCGATTTGCATGCCATCGCGGCGGGCGAACATCTCCGCTGTTCGTTCGTCGACTTCCTTGGACAGTCCGTAGGCGTCGTGGTTATCCATCGGGTGAGTTTCGTCCAGTGGGACATAGCGTGGCAGGAGCGGCGTCGGCGACCAGGCGGCTCCGTAGGCCGAGACACTGGAGGCGATTACGGCCTTCTTAACTCCCAGCAGGGACGCTGCCTGGAGCACGGCGAACGTTGCCTGCGTGTTGTTGGCGAAGACGACTTCATCGGCATGTCCGTAAGGATTAGGAATTGCGCCGAGATGAATCACGCCGGACGCTTCGTGCATTGCTCCAGCAATCTGGCCAATGTCGTGGAGGTCGGTGGTC
>JBFWRO010000236.1:0-5348 GCA_050248865.1 Thermomicrobiales bacterium
TGATATGCCCGAGCAGGACGTTTGCGTCGGTCACCGTCGGATCTGTGCCGCCCGTGTTGTGGCAGGCAGGTCCGGGAACGGCGCCAGCGCTCCGCGGTCCGACCTTCAGGACGCCTCCTTTATCAATCCAGAGGATGCTTCCGCCACCGGCGCCGACTTCAGCGATATCGATGACAGGCAACTTCAGCGCATGTCCGCCACCCTTGACGAGTCTCGACGAAAGGCTGATACCGGCACCGACTTCGTACTCGGTAGTGCGCGCTACGACACCATCCTCGACGAGAGACGCCTTCGCTGTTGTCCCTCCCATGTCGAAAGAGATGACGTCCGGATAGCCTGCCCGCACGCCAGCGCCGCGTGCGGCAATGACTCCGGCCGCCGGACCCGATTCGACGATTTGGGCGGGGATTGTTGCGGCTGCGGGAGCCGTCATGACACCGCCATTCGACTGCATGATCAGAAGCTCGCCCCCAATCCCCGTGCTGGCCAGGCGGTGTACGAGGGATTCCAGATAGCGCTCGACCACTGGGCCAATGTAGGCATTAAGAACCGTGGTCGATGTTCGCTCGTATTCCCTGATTTCCGGCAGGACGTCGCACGAGAGCGAGAGAAATACCCCGGGAAGACGCTGGCGGACGAGGTCGCCAACCCGTCGCTCGTGCTCTGGATTGCGCCAGGAGTGAATCAGCGAAACCGCAACTGCGTCAGCGCCCTCCGCTTCGATGCGGGCAATGGCCGTCGCCACTGATGCTTCATCGAGCTCCAGAATGACATCACCCCTCGCGTCAATTCGTTCCGTGACTTCAAGTCGGAGACGTCGCTCGACGATAGGTTTTGGTGGTTCGTAGAAGCGGTCGTAGAGTTGGGGGGTGCGCAGCCGCCGCAACTCGAGGACATCGCGAAATCCCTTTGTGGTCAGGAGAGCGGTGCGAGCGCCCTGGTTCTCGAGGATGGCGTTGGTTGCCACGGTCGTGCCGTGAACGATCTGGCCAATTTGCGATGCCTCCGTTCCTGCTCGACCAACGAGATTGATCAGGGCATCGACAATCCCGCGGGAGTAGTCATCCGTGGTCGAGAGCACTTTGCGGGATCGAAATGATCCATCGGGAGCAAGAAGGACGACATCGGTGAAGGTACCGCCGATATCCGCACCGGCGCGGAAATGTGGGGGAACATCTTCGTCTGAGATCTCTCATTCTCCTGATGCGCGCGCAAATGACTGTTCCGCATGGTACGCGCCAAGCCACTCGTCCGCAATGCGAGCTCAGCTCCCTGAGTAATCGGAGATGAAGAGAGGATCTCGTCCGGTCGCGGGGGGCGGAATCCGACCAGTCATTATTCGCCGATGGCAACCGGATTCGGTTGAGAGACGCTCAACCTGGGAGTGAGACGATCTCGCCGACCTCGAGGAGACGCACCTGTGCGGATCCACCGAGCTTGGTGAGTGTGTCGGTGAAGAGCTGAGGATCGAGTGTTGCGCCCTCGCCGAATGTCTCCGGAGCCCACATGTTGTAGTGCATCGGGATCGCCATCCTGGGTGCGACTTTGTAGATCAGCATCGCGGCCTCTTCGGCGTCGAGGTTTCCGCCAACGCCATTGATCGGGATCAGCGCAACGTCGATCGCCTCATCTTTCAGAGATCGAAGACGTGCATCATATTCGGTGTCGCCGACATACCAGATCGTTATCCCGCCGACGTCGATGAGGAAACCGAAATTGTCACCCGGCGGGGCATTCTTCACTTCATGCCGGGCGAATGTGGGCCGGATGACGATCTCCTCGATCTCGATCTCGTCGAACTCCGTGAGCGTGACGACATCGTCTGGATTCCATCCCCACGCCGTAGCACGCACCGAACAGGTGTCGGGACCGATGAACACCGCTTCGATGCCGTCTCTCGCCCATTGCTTGACCGTCGGCGCATCGAGGTGATCTTCATGCCAATGACTAACCAGCAGGACATCGGGCTGAAAGGTGGCGGGATCCAGAGGTGCGTCGATCACACGTTTCATGCCCCATTGCTCTTCCGCCCAGTCGGAGAAATAGGGGTCGATCATGATCATTGCGCCTGAAGGCGCCTTCAGAAGATACCCCGCCTGCCCTAGCCAGACGCACCCGACCGTTCCGGGGGCAACCTCGAGGTCGTGAATTGCCGATTCCAGCTTCTCCGTTGCTGCGGACATCGTTTGCCTGACCCTCCCTAGCTGACTCCCCGTAATCCTAGGAGCGACCGCCCGTGCTCGATTTCCCCGAGATGACGGATGCCATGCTGAAACACAAAACCATCGATGATGTCGCCCAGAGCGACAGGACCTGGCGCGTAGGTCAGGTCCACAAAGCTTCCGACAAGCTGTTCCGGAATTGTCCCATGAATGATGCGATCGTAATCCTGGTCACTTGCCATGTGAAGCGCGCGTTCTGTGCGCTCGAAAACTGCTTCCTGATACGCCAGCCAGGCCTCGGCGCCGCCAAAACGGGTCTCCTCGGCGACAACGATTGACGTACCTCGCTTCACAGACGGCAATTTTCCGCCGATTCGCTCTTCCCAGCCTCCAGACTCCCAAAGCATGGGCTCCCCAAGCAGGTAGGTGCTCACATTTCGATCTTCGCCGCCGACATAGTGAAGGAGACTGAAGGCGATGGGCAACACCCCTTCGCGTTCTTTGAAGTTCATCTGGGCGGTGGTCAGATCACCCGTCGCCGCCCGCCACATTGTGTGCATCGAGGATACCCGTCGCGTCAATCGATCCCATGGTGTCAACGGCATTCGACGCTCCATTCATTGGCATACCACACCAACACGTGCGCTTACTCACGTCCCGCAGAAGCCCTGACGATAGTACCGGAAGAACGTCAAACGCCCCACGCTGCGGCGTGAGGCGATGGGATTCGAGGGCAGGATGACGCCACAATGTCAACCGATTGCAGTTACCACCAACCGTGCAGGCCACCCACCTTCGCGGCTGCCCAAAACGACAGGCGCTTCTCCGTTGCCTGAGACGACAATCGTCAGCGGCCCGTCTCCCCCGATCCAGCCGGTCAGGTCGACCGGAATTTCTGTGCCAGCTTCGGCCCACAGCGTCGTTACCGCGCTGCCACCTGGCGCCGTTCCAGCAGTCAGTGACCATTCGTCGATGACGCCGCCGGGAATGATCGAAATTGTGACATTGCCGCTGCCCGAGGCGACCGGAAGATACAGGGTCAGGTTCGTGATTTGCGCTGCGCCGACGCCATCGACCCAGAACGTGACGTACGCGGTCTCTGCGGAAATGCCGCCCACTGGCAAACCGCCCCGTTGATCGGCCGGTTGAACCGCGCTCGGATCGATCGCGCTGACGCTTGTATCCGCGCCTGCTGACGCAGTGATCTGGAACTCGACAACCGGAGGCGCTGTCGGCTCACCCAACGGGGTCGGATCGCAATTGTCATCGACTCCGTCACCATCGGAGTCGAAACCTGCATCGACAACTCCCACGCAGGCGTCCAGTGCATCTTCGACGCCGTCTCCATCGCTGTCAGGCGGTAGAGTGGCAGTGGCAGTGTCGGTTGGTGGCAGCGGGGTCTCGCTCGCTTCCGGAAGGTCGATCGTGGCCGTGGGCGAATCAGGAAGGACTGGCTCCTCGGTGGGATCCTCCGTAGCTGGAATTTCCGTCGGTGCGACGTCAATGGTCGGCTGAGGCGCTGGGATTGTCGGCACAGGAGTGACGCTGATCGTGAGGCTGGGTGCCTCGCCGAGCCCGGCGGCCAATACGCTTGTTCGCTGAATGTAAGCGCCCACCACCCAACCAATGCCGTACTGCGTGGATACTCGGTACCAGTGATATCCCGATGCCTCGGTCGGTCCTCCCAGGATGCTTCCGGTTGTACCAGCAGGCAAGGTTCTGATAATTGTCGATGTGGTGCCGAAGCTGCTGCGCATATTCAGCGGCCCGGTGCTGACGCGGAACGATTCTCCGGAGATCAGGACGGCAGGATCGAGCGTTGCCGTCGCAGATGCAGTCGGCGTGGCTGTGCTCGGCGTCGAAATCGCGCTCAGGTAACGAGATGCAACCCACCCCGTTTGCGAAAGCGTCCGGACGCGGAACCACGTCAGCCCGTCGGCAGTTTCAGTCTGGTTCAGATGCGTGACCGGCAATCCCTGGGTGAGTCGGCCCAGAATGGCCGCGGTCATCGATGGCGTCGCGCGAAGATTCAGGATTGGCACGTTCACCTGATAGGTACCACCCTGCGATGAACTGGACGTTGCCGATGCTGCTGCAGCGGTCGTAGCGGTCCGCGTTGGTGTCATCGTGGCCGTACTGCCAATCGACTGCACGATGTAGCGGTTGGCCACCCACCCACTGCCACGTCCCTGTATTGTCACCGGGATCCAGGTATACCCACCCGCGGCAACAGGTCCGCCAGTGACGGTCCCGGCATTGCCACGTTCCAGCACCACGACGACTTGTGCGGATGGGTTCGCCGAACTTCTCATATTGAGCAGGGGAACGTTCACCCGAATCGTGCTGCCCGTCGCGAATTGCACGGCGACCGTCGGAGTGCTCGAGGCTACAACGGCGGGTGTACGGGTGACGGTAGGAGTGCGCGTGGCCGTGCTGCTGGGCTGTTGCGCCGTCGTTTCCACCACATACTGCGCCGCGAGCCATCCAGAACCCCGGCTACCCAGTGAGACAGGCAGCCAGATGGCCCCACCCGTTTGAACGGGAGAACCCGTTACCGTCCCCGTTTCTCCTTGATTCAGGACCGTGACGACTGGCGATGAGAGACTCGACGACGAGCGAAGATTCAAGCGCGGAACGTTGACGCGGAACGCATCACCCTGCGCGAACGTGGTTGGTAAGGTGGCCGTCGCTGATGGCGTGCGAGACGGAGTGGCCGATGCAGGCTGGGTTGGCTGACTTCCGCCAACCAGCGTTAGCAGTTCACCTGCTGCCCAACCGGTCGTCCCGGTGGTTGTACGAATTTGATACCACTGATAGTTGTCTCGGTGCGTTGGTCCAGCGAGCACGGTGGCCTGAGTGCCGGGTACCAAAACGCTGATGATCTGGGTCGTCATGCCGGGAGAAGATCGGAAGTTAATCCGATTGTCGCCGATCGTGACTGTCGCACCGATGGAAAAGAGCGCGGCTCCCGGAGTGTTCGTTGGGCCCGGCGTTGGCGTCGGAGGCATGATCCAGTCGGTTGCGCCAGGCGTCGTGCCAACCATATTGATGACGTGCTGACGGAACATGTTCATATACGACGAGGTCGAGGTTCCATTGACATCGACGCCGTAGCCGAAATATGCGCCAGCAACCAGATCCCACTCTCTCGTGTTGATGGCGATTGACTTATTGATCATTTCGGTG
>JBFWRO010000237.1:0-5331 GCA_050248865.1 Thermomicrobiales bacterium
GGCATGCAATGGGTGATCGTGCTCGCGGATGTCGTGAACTGGACGGCCGCGCGGGCGGAATTCGACACGGCGACAGCCCAGATCGTGATCGGGGATGGTGAGCGATTTGGCCCTTCGCCGCTGCACGGGCAATCCGCGGCGCTTGCGTTGCGCCTGCAGAGGCCGGCGGGTGCGCTCGTTTCCATCGACGCTGATGCGCTGGTGCGCGTTCCGCTGGTGTTTCAGCTCCCGGATACGGCGGAGAACCTGTTTCTGGAAATCGGCGACCAGCGCCTTGCGCTCGAAGATCTGCTGGATCGCAACCTCGAGGCGTCGAAGCTGCCGCCCGAACAACTGGCGCCACTCGTGCAGGAAGGGACGATCTCCGGTCTGGAAGGCGAATCGCATATCCGGCTGCAGTTGCCGGGTGGCGCAATGATCACGACCCCACTGACCGGCATCACCCTTCCCCAACCAGCGGGCTGCCATGGGCGGGAAACGTGGACGGAGGTGATGTCGCTGATCGGCCAGCGCGTGTTGATCGAGGCCGATGCGGGCATTTTGGGGAACGAGCATCGCTGGCTCTGGCTAGACGGCCCCGGGGGGCGGGTGCTGCTGAATCAGCGATTCGTCGAGCAGGGGTTAGCGACGGTGCTTGCCGTGCCGGAAACATCTCGCTTTGCGAACTGGCTGAACGAGACGGAAGAAACCGCGAAAGCCACAGGCGCGGGACTCTGGCAGACGTGCCGAGCGTCGACGGCCAACGCCACATCGGAGACGTCGACGAGCTTCACAATTTTCGAGATCGAACCCGGTGTCGATCCGCGAGATGCCGACCTGGTGCGCGAGGGTTTCGCCTTAGCAGAGCGGATCTTCACCGAGTACGCGGGGCAGCCTGTCGGGCGGCCATTGACCGTTGTGGTGCGGGCCGGGGCGAGCGACCGCTCGGAAACATCCGGGATGTATCAGGCGGACGTTATCGACATGTTCACTGGATCGCCGGCCTGGGAAGGAAGAGCCGACATCGAACGGGTGAAGGTGATGGTGCATGAATACGCCCATTTTTACCTCGACCCTGCGCCGCAGGGCCGGGCGCGGCCGATCTGGCTGGAGGAAGGGCTCGCGGAGATGCTGTCTTGGCAGCTGCTGGATCGGGCCGGGTTGGTGACGAATTCCGAGATGCTGGCCTATCAGGCGCTGCACATCCGCGTCTGGCCACCGGGATCTGATCTTTGCGTGATCTCCCAGCAATCGATCAGCGGCATCGCGTATCCGCTGGCGAGTCTGGGCGCTGCGTTGCTGGTGGAACAGGCGCCGTCTGGATCGATCAGTGACTATCGGGACGCGATGGCCGAGGGTATGCCGCATCTCGAGGCGTTCGCAACGGCGTTCGGCGTCGATGAGTCGACGTTTTGCGCGGGCGCCATGGACCGGATTTGGTCGATCCCGCCATCGCCATCGATGCCGAGCGTCCTCTATGCGCGGCTTACTGAGGTCGCGCCGAGTCACGTTTCGATCGATGCTCCGTCTCCGACTTTACCCGGATCGCAGCTGTTGCTCGAAGCGCAAACGACTGACTCGGCAGTCTGTGAGTGGCAGCTGGCGTTGGGCCAGACGAACCCCCCACTCGCGCGGACGGTGATGGCCGATGGGGAGGGAGACGCGTTTTGGCTGGTGAGTATCCCCCCGGAAACGGCTCCGGGGCTGGCGACCGTTTCGCTGACTTGCGGGGCGGTATCCGATCAGGTGTCGGTGCAGGTTGGGGTGTAGGGTTGTGCTCGCTGAATGACGTGGCCGTTCCGAGCGGGTGTGAAAACCCAGTGCGGAGTGATAAAAGTCCCCTGATGGGCACGAGTGGGCTGTGCTAGCAGAATGAGGTAGCCGTTCCGCACCGGGCTGAAAATCCAGCGCTGAGTGAAAAACGTCCCCTGAAGGGGACTGACAATCGGCTCTTTGGTTTGTCACCAGTCACCAGTGATGAGTTACATGCTGTTCTCGATCAATGCCTATTCCGCCACAGCTCCTGGGTCGTAGCCGAGGGTGCGGAGGTAGGCGGCGTTGGTTTCGGCGCTATGGCGGGGGGAGACGTCGCTGCGGGATTGTTCGACGACGACCCAGCCGGGGAAGGCGGCGGCTTCGAGGTCGCGGAGGATCGCGGCGAAGTCGATATTCAACGTGCCCTGGCCCATTTCCACGAACTTGCCGCGAGCCCAGTCCTTGAGGTGGATGTAGCTGGTACGGTCGCGGTATTTGGCGAGGTGGGCAAGGGGGTTTTCACCGACGAGGGCGATATGGGAAGCATCGAGGCAAAGGGCGAGGCGCTCGGTGCTGGCCATGAGGCGATCGATTTCTTCTTCTGATTCGATGGTGCAGGCGACGTGGGGGTGGTAGGCGACGTCGATGCCGTGCTCCGCGCCAAACAGGGCCAGATCCTCGCAGAAGCGGGCGACCTCGTCGTACTCGTCGTCGCTGGGTGGTCGCCAGCGGAGACGGTCGCCGCCGATCAGCCCGTAGTGGTCGGCGCCGATCTCGGCGGCGTAGACGATTTCGTTTTGCATGCGGGTGCGCTGGGCCGCATCGGTTGGCAAGCGAAAAACGCTGAAAAAGGTGGCGACGGTCATGCCGTTCAACTGCTGATCGAGCCAGTGTCTGGGACCGAGCCAGTCGAGGGAATGCCAGAAGAGCTCGACGGCGTTCCAGCCAGCGGCCTGGATTTCGGCGAAGGTCTGGGAGAGGTCGGGGGTGGTGCCCCAGTTGATGGTGGAGTAGGCGAAGCGGAGGGTCATGGGTGGTCCTTGGGCAATGGGCAATGGGCAATGGGCAATGCAACGGGCAATAGGCAACGGGCAATAGGCAATGGGCAATAGTAATTGGTACAGATGTCGCTGACTACGGACTACGGCCTTCGGTTGTTCACGCGCAGGCGGGGCTGTTGGGGTCCCAGCGGTTGAATTTGGGGGTTTCGCCGACCGACAGTGCCCGCCGGGCTTCCTGCCAGAGGGCGGACCAGGTTGCGGCGTCGTGGAGCTCGGTTTCCGGTTTGGCTTTGCTGCGGGCGACGAAGCCGGGGAAATCGGGGCGGCCGGTCGGCTGGCCGATGGGGTTGTACCGCAGGTCGAAGCTGATGCGGACGTGATCGCTGGTGTTGCTCAGCGAGCTGTGAATCGTTTCCTTGGTCAGGAAGAGGGCCGAGCCGGCCTTCACGGGAACGGGGAGGACGGTGCGGCCGGCGATGACCTTTTCCTTGATGTGAACGCCGAAGCCGGTCTGATTTTCGGCGGAGGCCGGGCAGTGAGGGACGAGACCTTCCTGGTGGCTTTTGGGGACGACGGCCAGGCAGCCATTTTCCTCGGTGGCGTCGCGAAGCGGGAACCAGACGGTGACGATGTCGGAATCGTCGGCTTCTTCCTTTATAACGCCCTGATCCTGATGCCAGGGGGTTTGCAGGATCGAGGCGAGGGCGGCTCTGTCGAGCGCTTTGGGCAGGCGGCTTTCCGGCGGTTTGATGCGGATGTGCTGGACGGGGTTGGAGTAGATCTCGGGACCGATGATCGACTCGACGGCATCGAGGAGTTTGGGGTGGCGGAGCATGGCGAAGACGGCGGGGCCGGTCCACATCGGGGTGTCGGGCTGGATGTTGTTCTGGGGCAGGGAGAAATCGAAATACTGGGGGTGGACGGTGCCGCTTTCCTCGTAGATGCGGATGAGGCGATCGGAGAAGGGGAGGTCGGCGTAGGTCGAGGCGATTTTGCCCTGGGCGAAGAGATCGCTGGCGAGGGTGTCTAGGACGGTTTCGTATTCGGCGAGGAGGGGGGCGATGTCAGTTTCGGGATCGAAGAGGTTGTCCACCAGGAGGTAGCCCTGCTCGTGGAACTGGAGGACTTGTTGTGGTGAGAGTCCGGTCATGGTGTGGTTCCCCAATGCTTGCGCGCTTTGAATCGGTGCTCCGTTCGGAAATTGTACCGGGGTGGCGTCTTGCGCGCTTTCACATTCAAGGCGTTACACTCTGCTGAAACAGGTGGCACACCGATACAGGATCATGACATGGCGAGGACAATTCAGGCATACATCGAGAATGTTGACGAGCTGCCGTTGCCAGAAGAGGTTCGCCGGACCCTCAGGATTGTCAAGGGGTCGAGCGTCACGTATGTGCTCGATGAGAGTGGCGTGCGCATTCTGCCGGCCACGTCATCAATTGCTCATGTTTTTGGCTCAGTGGAGCCTTTGCCTGATTCGAGTGAAGACTTCGACATCGAAATCGAAGACGCACTTCAAGCGCGCGCTGATGAGCTAATGCGAAGATCGCAATGTCGGCGCCGGTTGTCGTTGACGCGAATGTCTTTCTTCGTGCCATCGTGCGGGCGCAAACGCCGCAGGATGTGAGCAATGCCGCAGAAGCGGAGAGCTTGTTCATCCGATGTGAACAGGGTATCCTCGAGTTGACGACTAACGCAGCCGTTGTTGCAGAAGTTGTGTTCATCCTGTCGTCGAAGCGACATTACGCACTCAATCGAGAGGAAACGGTCGCGAGGCTGGTACCGCTTATCCGTCTGCCTGGATGCCACCTCTTCGACAAAGAGGTTTTGCTCCGGGCGCTCGAGCGCTGGCAGCAGAATCCGAGAGTCAGCTTTGTCGATGCGGTTGTCATCGAGCAAGCATTCGCTGGTGAATCCGAAGTTTCGACATTCGATCATGAAGTCCGCAGAACGCCTGGGCTCAAGGTCTGGCGACCCGAATAGCCCGATCGCTTCGTAGCCTTGGCAGATCTCATACGCAAGACCCCTCGCTGAGCAGGAGTTCATTTGACACATCGCACTTCTACCTCTATGATATAGCAATATGGTTATATAACACGCCAGTTACTTAGAGATGACTGACTCAGAACTCGACGCCATTTTTGCCGCACTCGCCGACCCGACCCGCCGGGCGATTCTCACGCGGCTGGCGGAGGGTGAGGCTACGGTCAATGAGCTGGCGGCGCCGTTCGCGATGAGTCAGCCGGCGGTGTCGCGGCATTTGAAAGTGCTCGAACGGGCGGGGTTGATCACCCAGGGAAAGGAGGCGCAGTACCGTCCCCGCAAACTCGAGTCTGAGCAGCTCAAGGTGGCCTTCGACTGGCTGGAGCACTACCGCCGGCATTGGGAGGAGAGCTTCGACCGGCTCGACGCATTCATTCAGCAGACCAAGGAGAAGGAGACGACGAGATGACCGAGACCACGACTCGACCCGATACCACGCTGGTGATCGAGCGGACGTTCGATGCTTCGCCGGACGTGTTGTTCCAGGCGTTTACCGACCCGGCGATACTCGAGCAATGCTGGGGACCGCATGGGTACGGCACCCGCGGCTGGG
>JBFWRO010000238.1:0-5331 GCA_050248865.1 Thermomicrobiales bacterium
ATAACCGATGGTGCGGTCGTCGTCGGTGCGAAAACGAAGCAGAGAAAACCAGCGATCGGGAAAAAACCACTGATCCGCTCCCGCTCGTTCCATCATCTCCACGCCACCCGCGGTGCGAACCTCGACCTCCCGCGGCCGATAGAAACTGAACCTGTGATGAAGGACCTGGCGGGTGGCCGAGCCTTCGGGAACTGAAAGCCACCCACCGTCGACTTCATACTCCCAGGATGCGCCTCGCAATTTTTCTTTCCGGTAGTAAATTCGTGCTCCCATAGTCTTATCCTCCGAGCGGATCCCTGGCCGGAAGCCCGGAACGCCGTGGATAACGGTCCGCGATGGGAGCTATTTTATGCGCAAGCACGACATGAGTGTCGGGACACCCTTCGAGCGGCTCGAGTTCGATCACCGCATCGAGTCGCGCGCCGAGCAGTTTGGCCGAGCGGTGACCGGATTCCAGCTCCGCTGGCGCCAGCTTCCCCTTGGGGAAAACTGCCCGGCACCCGACCTCCAGAAATGGCATGGTGAGCTCGAGCAGCGTGGAGATCGGCCCAACTGCTCTGGCAGTGCCGATCTGACGCGTTTCCCGCCAGGTCGGCTCGCGTGCGAGATCCTCAGCCCTTCCATGAGTCACCGTCGCGTTCGCGAGACCCAGAGCGTGAATCGATTCCTCGATGAAACGTGCTTTCTTCGACGTGGCCTCGATCATATCCACCCCGATGCCAGGAAAGAGGATCGCCAGCGGTATTCCCGGGATTCCAGATCCAGAACCAACATCGATCAGCCGTTCGGACCCAGATATCGTGCCGACACGGGAGGCCAAGAGAGAATGCAAACGAAGCGACTCGAGAAGCAGCCGGTACTCGACACCTTCCGGATCTCGAATCGCCGTCAGATTGAATCGCTCGTTCGCCGTCAGGATCAGGTCACGATACCGCGCCAACAGCACGATTTGCCCAATTTCGATACCAGGCACGAGCGTCGACGCCAGACCCATCCATTTCGGTCCAGGCATGACGGGAGAAGCCGGGGGCATCGTCGCTAAAGCGCAGCAGACGTCTCTCGGGCGCCCAGTCGCGATGCGGCTTTTCTGGCCAGAACGTCATGGGCCGCTCGGAAAATGCTCGCATCGGTGAGTCCGGCCAGTTCGCGAAGCCGTTTCTGCGAAGCCTGCTCGAAGATCCTGTCAGGAACACCCAGAATGGTAGTTGGCACATCGATGTCATGCGCCGAGACAAGCTCCAGCACACTCGAACCAAACCCGCCGGCAACGACATTCTCCTCGACCGTGACCATGCACCCACAGTCAGCGGCGGCTTTGAGAATCAGATCGTCGTCGAGCGGTTTCGCAAATCGCGCGTTGATGACTCGGGCACGAATGCCATCCGCGGCCAGCCGCTCTGCTGCCGTCCGGGCCGCTTCCGCCATCACGCCAATGGAAACGATGGCGACATCGTTGCCCTCCACCAGAACCTCGCCTTTGCCAACTTCCAGTGCCTGCATTGGCCGGTTCGTGGCCGCCCCCACCCCAGCGCCGCGCGGATAGCGTATCGCCACCGGGCCATCAGTTATGTCGAGTGCCGTGCGCAACATGTCCCGGAGTTCCTGCTCGTCTTTTGGCGCCATAATGGTCATTCCGGGGAGGCATCCAAGGTAGGAAAGATCAAATATGCCATGATGCGTTCGGCCATCATCTCCGGCAAAACCCGCTCGATCGAGAGCAAAGATCACTGGCAGGCGCTGCAGGCAGACATCATGAATGATCTGATCGTAGGCGCGCTGCAGAAAGGTCGAATAAATGGCGCAGAACGGCCGGTAACCTTGCGTGGCCAGACCGGCAGCGAAGGTCACGGCATGCTGCTCGGCGATGCCGACATCGAAAAACCGATCCGGATGCACCTTGGCGAACGCGCTGAGTGACGTTCCCGTCGGCATGGCCGCCGTTATCGCGACCACCTGCGGATCGACGTTCGCCAGCTCGATCAGCGCCTGCGCAAATACGTCCTGATACTTCGGAGGTGATGGTGGCGTGTCTCTGTTGGACACGACCCTGGCGGAAACGCTGTGGCTCCGTTCGACATCGTATTCCGCGTCGGCATACCCTTTGCCCTTCTCCGTCAAAACATGGAGAAAGACCGGAGTCTGTAACTGTTTCGCCTGCCGCAACGACTCGACCAGCATGCGAATGTCGTGACCCGGGACCGGGCCGAGATACGTGAATCCCAGTTCCTCCCAGATCATCCGGTGGTACACGAATTCTTTGAAGGAGTCCTTCCAGCGCTTGCCCAGTTCGATCAGCAGATCGCCCTGGGGAACCTTTTCGAGCACCGCCTGAATGTCGTCCTTCGCCCTGTTGTAGCGCCGATCCGTCCGCACCTTGTCCAGATACTTGCTGATGGCCCCGACATTCGGGGCGATCGACATTTCATTGTCATTCAGCACCACGATGAATGGAAACTGCTGATGACCGGCGTTGTTCAGGCCTTCGAAGGCCATGCCGCCGGTCAACGCCCCGTCGCCGATGACCGCAACGGCCCGGGCATCGGTTTTCGGGTCGCGCAAATGCTGAGCAACCGCAATCCCGAGCGCCGCTGATATGGCCGTGCTGGCATGCCCGGCGCCAAAAGCGTCATGCGGCGACTCATCACGTGAGAGGAATCCCGATATGCCGCCTTCCTGACGCAGAGTGTGGAAGCGGTCGAGACGGCCGGTCAGGAGCTTGTGCGCGTATGCCTGGTGACCAACGTCCCAGACGATCGCATCCCGAGGGGACGCGAACACCGCGTGAAGCGCGATAGCCAGCTCGACGGTTCCCAGGCTCGCGCCAAGGTGACCACCGGTCTGGGTCACGATACGAATCAAGACCTCTCGAATCTCCGCGGCAAGGGATTCGAGTTCGTTGGCCGAGAGTTTGTGCAGGTCTGATGGATCTTCGATATCAGAGAGCAGCGTCATTGCTGATTGATTTCTCACTTCCAGAGCATCAGGAATCATCGAAATTGGAGGGACCTGGCACTTGCCAGCGGCCGGAACTGACCGTACCGTTGTCATCGGTGACCATGACGGTTGCGCCCAGGACGCCACGGTCAGCGACAGCCGCTATCCGGCCCCGTCACTTCAACCGGAGTGACCGCACTCCGGTGCATCGCCAAATAGTACGCCAGATCGACGGTTGGGACAGGCCAGACAGACCGCGATCACCTGGTAACTGAGGGGACATGACTGAACAGAGCTCGGCGGATATCCTGGCAGTGGACGTCGGAGCCGGAACGCAGGACATCCTGATCTACGATCCGGCCCGCACGCCCGAGAACAGCTTCAAACTTGTTTTGCCATCACAGACGCAGATCGTCGCTTCGCGTGTGCGAGCAATGACGCGCGCAGGCGCAGCAATTCATCTATCCGGCCACCTCATGGGAGGAGGCGCATCGAGCGAAGCGATTCTCGCACACGTTCAGGCCGGATTGACCGTCACGGCCGAACCGTCTGCTGCGGCGACGATTCATAACGACCTTCGGCGTGTCGAGGCGAGGGGAGTCGTTCTGGTCGATGAAGCCCCCGCCGGGGCCGAGGTCATTCGCACTGAAGATATCGACCTGCACGCACTGTCCTCCACCTTGTCCCTGTATGACGTGCCCATGCCCGGGCAAATCGCCGTGGCCATTCAGGATCATGGCTTTCGTCCTGGCACGGGCAACAACGAGATGCGATTCGATTATCTGCAATCGCTACTGGATGACGGTGGCGACCTCTCGAATATGGTTTTCGATTCGGCGCCGCCGGGCATGACCCGCATGGCGGCCGTGCTGGAGTCCATTGGACACGGCATCGTTATGGACACGGGAGCGGCCGCAGTCCTGGGGGCTCTTGGCGATCCGATCGTTCGTCACTACGCCCAAACTCAGGGGGTCATCCTGGTCAATGTTGGCAATATGCACACCTTTGCGACCTTGCTGCGCGGCCGGCGCTTGTTTGGCCTCTTCGAGCATCACACCGGAGGAATAACCCCGGAGATCATCTCCCGCCTCGTGACCGATCTGCAGCGGGGCAATCTCGATCCGGCGACCTTCAGGGAACGGTTCGACGGGCATGGAGCAGCAATTCATCCCGATTACCTGCGAGGGAGCCCGTTTTCGTTCGTGGCCATCACCGGGCCCAACCGTGCGCTTGCGCGAAGCCTCGGGTACCACGAAGCCGCGCCGCACGGTGACATGATGCTGACCGGCGCATTTGGTCTGGTTTCGGGCATGTTGCTGAAGCAGGGCAGGGAGACTGAGGCGCTCTCACTGGGGGTCGCTGCTGCACCCCACTGATCCATGCCCCGCGTGATTCTTGACTGAATGCGTTGCAATGGCCCCGACCCCTGGCCCAGCCATTCACCTGTTAATCGAATCGCTCATCTGAACGGGATGCCGGTTTTCCGGAGATAGTCCCAGGAGCGGCACGACCCGATCCTTCGGGCAGGTCCTGTCGCGTCAGAGATGCATTCGCACGTGACGCATCACCAGACCGCGTCGATGCGTTGGACGACGCTCCATCGGTGCCGGCGGCCCAATCGAGAACGGTCTTCCACGAATCTTTCACCTCGACTCGGGAAGCGGCCAGCGACTGCAACCCATCACGAAGGTCAGAGTCGACCGGTGCAGCTAGCGCACTTCTGGCGCTGCCCGAGGCGCTCAGGGGCGCGTCCAGGCGATTGTGCAACTCGCGATCAGCCGTGCCGAATAACACGAAGGCCGCCAGTAGGCACAGGCCGACGCCCGCGCAGAGAGACGCGACGGCAGTCTGATTTCTTGAAAGGATTGTGCGGAGTGCGTCCATCGACGACCTCCCTCGATCATGTCACCTGGTGTCGGCACGGGCGGAGGAAACGGTGGCATGACACTATCGAGTATACCCCGCGTCCTGCGACATCCTCAGATGCCGCCGGTGATCGCTTCACTCGCTGCCAGAAGTTCGTATGTCTCGGCAACGAAATAACGGGGTAGTTGTGCTAGGCTTGGTTCCGTTTGCGCCTCGATGGCAGCATATGAACATTGCGGCATATTGGAACGTCAACTAGGACGACATCGGGAATAAAGGGGCAACAATCAATGAGTGAAACTGACGAGATTATTCGCGCATCGACTGTTGTTAAGACGTATGACACGGGAACAACGAAAGTCCCTGCGCTGCGTGGTATCGATCTCTCGATTCGCCGCGGCGAAATGGTTGCGGTGATGGGCCCATCCGGCTGCGGAAAAACGACGCTGCTCAACTGCCTGTCCGGACTCGATCATATCGACTCAGGCGAGGTCTGGCTGGATGGAAAGAATCTGGCAACAATGAGCGACC
>JBFWRO010000239.1:0-5307 GCA_050248865.1 Thermomicrobiales bacterium
TCGAAGACAATCGCCGCCGAAACGCAACGTCGCGGTTTGGTCTCTTATCCGTTGCAGGGCAGCGCCGATGGCGTCAGCGGCGATCATCTCCTTTACGCCCCGCCACTGACAATCACCCCGTCCCAGGTCGATGAGCTGATCGAGATCCTCGATGCGAGCCTTGTCGAGGCATCGGTCGGGCTGTCCCAGTATGCCTAGCGCGGGGACCGCAAATGGTGCTCACTCCGGCGAGAACCAGCTGCGCATTGTCTTCATCGGACCGTCAATTCGGTCGGACTGGCGAAATCCCGCGGCCCACGTTCACCGGGCAGTCATGTCCGCCTTGAACGACCGCGGCCACCAGACGGCGTTTCTCGAAGCCCGGCGAAATGCCGCCGTCGAAGGGTTGCTCGGAGAGCAGGGGGCGGCGGCGCTTCTCGCTTTCGATGAGACGTTCCCGGGAATCGAATATCGCTCGTACGATCCTCCCCCGCGCCGCGAGCTGGGGGTCTGGCTCGGTCGCGAAGGAGCGACTGCCGACGTCGTCATTCTGCTTGAAGGCATGGATCCGGATATGGTCACCCTGTTCCAACAGACCCACATCCTCGACGTGGCGCGCCTTCTCGAACGCCCGAAAGAATCGGGATCGGTGCTCATCGATCTCGACTCCGGTGTCGAGGTGTGTTCGTACGTGCCCGCAGTTCCCATCGACTCGAAAGACTTGCTGGTCCTTTCGCTGAACATGGCAAAGTCCATCGAACGAGCGCATAATCAGGCATTGCTCCGTCGCTGAAGCGCCTGTCGGCCTCCTCTCCCCACCTGCTGAAATGCCTCACCTGCGGAACCAACTCGCCTCGCCACTCGTCTCAACAGGTGACGACCACAGCGCCGTCACCGATGGTGGGTAACCGAGGCACAACGTCATGACGTCGTTATTTTCGATAGGACTGGTACTTTCCGCCGTCATTCTCGTATTCATCGCGACGAGCAACAAACCTCCTGCGCGACAGCGCGAGAGTCAGGCCGCGCCCCAAATTGGTCGCACGCGTCAAGGATTCGGGCGCTTTTCATCCGCAAGAAAGCGCGAGCGAAACGCGTCCAGCGGCTCATCGACGGCATCGGCGATGAGATCGCGCGACGTGTCAGCCCGCGATCTGATTGGCACCAACTGGCCAGTGTTCAAATAGCTGCGGCCTGAGTCATCGAGCCATAGGAGCCTCCCACTCCCCCGCATTGGCGCGCCGGTCCTCCCAGCGAAGACGACGGCCACCTGGTCCGGCCCGCGAGCCGGTCGCGCTCGCCACACCTGGGTGCGCCCTGCTTCTCAGGTACCCTTATGGAGATGAGAAACCAACACCGGGGGAGCCATACCATGAGCAGCGCTGGCCAAACGAACGACGCTATTCCGGATTGGGTATCGACGTGGTTCGCCGACCTGCGGCCGGTTGCCTTGCCGCAAATCGACCCTGACCCAAACCGGATCGCCCTCTTTTCGACTGACATGCTCGTCGGTTTCTGCCGCGAGGGCGCGCTTTCATCCGATCGAGTCGGCGCACTGGAAACTCCGGTCTCCACCCTTTTCGAGACGGTGTGGCGCTATGGCGTTCGCCATTTCGTGCTCACCCAGGACACCCATTCGCCCGTCACGCCGGAGTTCGAGGCCTGGCCCGTGCACTGTCTGGACGGAACAAATGAAAGCCAGACGGTCCCGTCGCTCAGCGATTTGCCATTCAGCAGCGCCTTCACGATCTTTCCGAAGAACTCCCTTTCACAGTCGATCGGAACGGGATTCGATGCATGGCTCGATGCTCACCCGCACATCGAAACGGCAATCGTTGTCGGCAATTGCTCTGATCTCTGCGTCTATCAGCTGGCGATGCATCTTCGCCTGCGAGCCAACGCGTTCGACCTTTCGAGATATCAGGTGATCGTACCGGCGAACGCCGTCGACACGTTCGATCTCTCGCCCGATTCGGCGGCGTCGATCAATGCCTTTGCCCATCCCGGAGATTTTTACCACCAGGTCTTTCTCCACCACCTGGCGCTCAATGGCGTCCGGGTCGTGGCCAGCATCGAGGAGCGCTGAGCGATGCCGCCAACCGCTCTGCCCGGGGCCACCAGCAGCGGGCTGCTCGTCGATCGGTATCACATCGACTCCGCTTACGTGAGTTGGGCAACGGGCCAGAATCCGGTCGTCACCTTCGATCTCTACACGCGCAAGCTGCCCTTCGGCGGCGCCTACTTGCTGGTGGCAGGACTTGAAATCGCGCTCGCCATTGCCGACAGCTGGTCGCTGGGCGATGCCGAGATCGATTACATCAGCACGATGGCGCCCTACGACCCGGCGTTTCTGCGCGAGCTGAGATCGCTCTCTTTTCGCGGATCGATCGCGGCGATCCGCGAAGGGGAAATCGCGTTTGCGAATGAACCGCTGATGCGGGTTACCGCCCCATTCCGCGAAGCGCTGATGCTCGAATCAGCCATGTTGCATGCTATTGGCGTTTCGACCCTGATTGCCACCAAGGCCAGCCGGGTGGTCAATGCCGCGGCCGGCAGAACGGTGGCCGAATTCGGGTTTCGTCGCGCTCAGGCGCCGCATATCGCCGCCCGCTCGGCGATCATCGGCGGTTGCGCCAGCACCTCGTTCGTCGATGCGGCCCGGCTCTTCGGATTGCCAACCTCCGGAACCATTCCCCACGCGCTGGTCGAGCTGTTTCCCACCGAACGGGAAGCATTCGCCGCGGTCGCCGCGACGCTCGACCGCTATAGCCTGTTGCTCGATACTTACGATGTCGCATCCGCCACGGCGACGGCCATCGATGTGGCCGTCGATGCCCGGGAGCGCAACGGGCATCTCCTCGCCTCAGTGCGCCTCGATAGCGGCGATCTCGCCGCAGACGCGTTCATGGTGCGTGGCATGCTCGACGCCAGCGGTCTGAACGACGTCAAAATTCTCGCCAGCGGCGATCTCGATGAGTGGAAGATCCGCGACATCGCCGCCCGCCAGGCGCCAATCGACGGCTTCGGCGCCGGCACATCGCTCTCGACCGGCAATGGATCGCTGAGACATGAGGCGGAGGGCACTGCGCTTGGCGGCGTCTTCAAGCTGGTCTGGGTCGACGGTGGCTTTCCGCCGGTAAAGATCGCCGGTGAAAAATCGACCTGGCCGGGCATCAAGCAGGTCGTGCGCCGGGGCGACTTCGATGACGATGTCATTCAGCTGGCAACTGAGGACGTGCCGTCAGACGGGCGGGCATTGCTCACTGGTGTGATGCGCGACGGTGACGTCGTTGCTGGAGCCTTCGAACCGCTGGATGTCATTCGGTCCCGGGCGGAACGCGAGCTTTCCGCCCTTCCAGATCGCTATCACGATCTCGACGACCCACCGGTCTATCCGGTTCGCTGGTCGGAAGCGCTTCTCGAGCTGCAGCGCTCTGCCATGGAGCGCCACGGCGGCGTGCCTGAAGATATCAGCTGATCAGACGTCGGCGAGCAGTCGCTGCATATTCGCCAGTGCGCGGGCCGCGTCGTCCAGCGAGTCACCAGGCTGGTCGTTTTCGACGATAAGGACACTCGTTCCAGCCTCCCGTGCGGCGGCAATGATCGCGGGCCAGTCGAGGATGCCATCGCCGGTGGTGACCGGCCCATTGCTGGCGCTGAGATCCTTGCAATGCAGCGTTGGCACCCTGCCCGCGCAACGCCGGATCAACGCCACGGGATCCGCCCCTCCAAACTGCGCCCAGCCGAGATCGAGCTGCAGCTTGACCTGCTCGGCACTGGTTTCGTCGATGATCCTGTCCATCATCGTCGGACCGCCGGGAGTCTCGAACTCGAAGGCGTGATTGTGATACCCAAGCGTGAATCCCGCTTCGGAGAGCTCCAAGGCCAGCTCGTTCAAATAGCCAACCAGCGTCGTCGTGAACGCATTCGTCCGTTGTTCCTCGGCCACCCACGGAACGATCACCTGGCCGACGCCAAGGGTGTGCATTTCGTCGATCACGGCTGGCCGCTCGTTCAGCAATCGCGCCAGCGGCACATGCGCCGAAATCGCCGTCATGCCGATCCGGTCGAGGGCCGCGCGCATCTGTGCTGGGTCCGCGTTGCCATACCCGGCTGGTTCGACCTGCGTATAGCCGATATCGGCCAGCGCCTCCAGCGTCCCCACCATGTCGGTCGCCGTGCGGTCGCGCACCGTATACAGCTGAATCGCGATATCCATGCTTCTGCCCCGCTCCTCCACTGCCGATAAGACATAGGAAGTGTAAATGGGCAGGAAAAACTCAGGAGGCAGCCACCCAGCGGCGACGAGGACATCCAATGACCGAATATCGGGAGGTGCAGACCCCCGTTTTTGCCCTCACGTCCCGCAACCGTGTTCACGAGTGAATGTAAGGCTGCCACAGACTCGTGTCATATTGGAATTGCCCGGTCTTGCAGTCCGGCCATAGTCGGAGGCCGCGACTCACTCTGCTGAGAGACTGTCGGAGCTACGGACGAGCTGGCCGCTCAGGTGATCTCGACGAATCGCTATGCCGGTTCGCCAAACCAAATTTCGACCCCGCCAGTAACGCCCGCCGCCTTCATTGCCGCCTTCAAGTCGTCGCTATCGGCGAACGCTTTGGCACTGTCGAGCGACTCGAAGTCATGCGTCACAGTCACATTATTGGGATCGCCAGCAGTCCTGTAGACCGCCTTGTCCACAACCCCCAGTTGGGCGCGAACAGTGTCGAAATCATCGTACGCGTTCCGCCAGCTGGCGTAGTCGTCAACGGAATGCCGAACAAACAAACGGACCATAATATAGGCTCCTTCGCCGAATTCGCGCTATCACTTTTCGTGGAACTGCACTCATCATACACCTCCGAACACAACACGATTGTGGCAGCGGTCTGTGGTCGATGCGTACGCGTCACAAACGACAGGCGTCGGACCAGACACACGTCCTTCCCGCTACACTCTCACTCATGAACCCGGCAAACTACGTACACAAATGGACATCCTTCTCCGTAGACGAAAAACGGCCGGTCCATTCCTGGTTTCGCGACCCCTGTGACCTTCTCTTCCTCGAACCTCTAGGCACTTCCGATGCCGGCATGAAGCGATTCGCCCTCACCAACCTCCACAATTAGCGCCCCACCTGGCTCCTCAACTTCCACGCCACCCTCGACCGCGCCGTCTGGGACGCGTACGGCGGGGCGGAGGATGAAATCCCGGCGGAAGTCAAGCAAGAAGTCTGCTGGCGCGATTGCTAAAGCTTAACCGGGAGCGGAACACACCGAAGGTAGGGGTGATCCGTGGACCGGAATAGCGATGCGAGCAAGAGACTCC
>JBFWRO010000240.1:0-5304 GCA_050248865.1 Thermomicrobiales bacterium
GTACCTACCATCACGAGCGAACGTGGGAGTCGGGCGCTCCCCTCGGCCGCTGGGAGTACGAAGAAGTCGACGAGCCGTCTCCCGTGGTGCGCATGGTGGTCGATCACGTCACGTTGCCATTGATCGAACACGAACCAGTCGCCGATGCACAGGCGAAGGTGACCGAGGCCGAATCGAAGCTGCGGTCGTTACGAGAGTCCGGTGCGCCGGCCAGCGAGATCGAAGCGGCGACGTTCGTCACCAAGCGCGCCAACATGCGCCTGACCCGCTCGAAGTTCTACGCCGGCAAGACCGAAACGCCGGTCGAAGTCAGCCTGCTGCAGATCGGTCCGGTCGTGTTTGCCGGCACGCAAGGTGAACCTTTCGTGGAAATCGGCTTGCAGATCAAGGAGCAATCGCCCTTCGCACACACCTGGTTCGGCGGCTACACCAGTGGCTGGGCTGGCTATATCCCAATGCCTGCGGACTATCCCCTCAAGGGCTACGAGGTAGAAACGTCGCCCTTCACCACTGATGCCGCCGGAGAGATGGTGAGTGGCACGGTGAGAATGTTGAAGGAGCTGGGGAAGGTCCAGTAGCTGCGAAAGGCATGCGTCCTTGGCTTCTGGCAACGACGCCACTCGAACCGGACTTCGCCCGGATTGGATGTGGCGGAGGCCATGCGTGGCTACAGTGTTGGACTTCGAATCCGGTCTGCGATCTGCGATCTGCGAATGACGCACGATGAAAGGCACTTGCTCGATGAGCACATTCCAGGCTGGCGTCGGGCGCGTCGACATTACCCAGCCGCTGACCATGCCGCATGCCGCATGGGGCGCGCAGGTGCATGTCTTCCCCGACGGCGTCGAGTCGCCGATGTACGCAACCGCGCTCGTCCTCGACGACGGCGAAACGCGCGTTGTCTGGCTCGATCTCGATCTCGGCGCAGTCACCGAGGAGGAATTCGACACGATTCGCCCCATTGCGGCGGAGATTGCGGGCATCGACCCTTCGATGGTCCGGATCACCGTCACCCACAACCATGCCGGGCCGCCGCGCAACGCGTGGAACTGGTCGGGTCAGGGTCAGCGCGCCTGGGATGCCTATTTCGATGCCTTGCCCCACCATGCGGCGGGAGCAATCCGCGCAGCCATGGCCAACCTCCGACCCGCCAGACTGAACGCCGGTTCTGGCGAGAGCCGGGTTGCCGTCAACAGGCGAGAGCTGGCGCCCGATGGCCGTCCCGTCACCGGCGCAAACGTCAGCGGCACGATCGATCCCGAAGTTCTCGTCGTGCGCATAGACAGCGAGGACGGCAGTCCGCTCGCTGCGATAGTCGGTTACACCATGCACCCGACGACCCTCGGTCCGACGAACAGGCTGGTCAGCTCCGATTGGCCGGGTCACACCCGGGCCGCCGTCGAGCAGCTAACCGGCGCGACCTGCCTGATCGTGCAGGGCTGTGGCGGAAACGTCGGACCGGGATTCGATGGGTACACAGATGACGTGAACGTTGTCCGCGCCATCGGCAAGCGCGTCGGCTGCGTGGCCGCGGAGGTGTATCTCGGTCTCGACGTGCCGGCGGTGGAGCGTGTGCACGAGCGTGTCTGGGAGTCGGGAGCACCCCTGAGCACATGGAAGAAGGTCCCGCGTGCTGGAGAAACCTCCAGGCTTCAGCTCATCACCAGGTCGATCGATTTGCCCTTGATCGAACAACCCTCGCTCGAGGAAACGGCGAAATCGGTCGAGAGCGCCCAGGCGCATTTTGAAGCGCTGAAGGCGGCCGGCGCGCCCGACGAGGAGATTGCGCTCGCAACCTTCGCCGTCAAACGGTCGAACATGGCGCATCTGAGAGCACAGCGGTTTGGCGGGAAATCGCACATCGCGACAACCATTCAGGTGCTGATGTTGGGAGACATCGCGCTGGCCGGCACCCAGGGTGAGCCGTTTTGCGAAATCGGATTGGCCGTCAAGTCCCGGTCGCCATTCCCCCGGACGTGGTTCGGTGGATACACCGGTCCCTGGCTTGCCTACATTCCGACTGCCGAGGAGTATCCGAAAAAGGGATACGAAGTCGAGACCACACCGTTTTCACCCGAAGCGGCCGGGATTCTGGTCGAGGAGGGCATTCGCTTGCTGGAGGAAATCGCGGAACGTCACAGCTTCACGTACTGACCGCAATCGTCAGCCCACGACTTACAACTTTGACCCTGCCACTGGCAGTAAGAAAGGAAGTTCGATGTCAAACGTGTTCCAGGCCGGAATCGGCCGCGTCGATATCACTCCGCCATTGACCATGCCCCACGCGAGCTGGGGCGCGCAGGTGCATGTGTTTGCCGATGGTGTCGAGTGGCCGCTCTATGCCACCGCTCTCGTGCTCGATGACGGCACGGCCCGCGCGGTGTGGATCGATCTCGACATCGTTGTCGTCACGGTCGAGGAGGATGCGGCGATCCGCAAAGCGGCCGCCGAGGTCGCCGGCATCGATCCCTCCATGGTGCTGACGACGCTCACGCACAACCACGCCGGACCACCGCCAAGTGCCTGGAACTGGTCGAAGCTTGGCCAGGAGGAAATGGACGGCTATTTCGCTGGTCTGGGCGCCTACGCCGCGGGGGCGGTCAGAATCGCCATGGCCAATCTGCGACCGGCCGCAGTCAATGCTGGGTCGGGTCAAAGCTTTGTTGCTGTCAACCGGCGGGAAACCGCTCCGGACGGACGGCCGGTCACCGGCGCCAATGCCGATGGTGTCATCGATCCGGAAGTACTCGTCGTGCGTATCGATGGAAAAGACGGGTTGCCACTTGCCGCAATTGTCGGGTACACGATGCACCCGACGACGATGGGCCCCACCAACAAACTGGTCGGACCTGACTGGCCGGGCCATACGAAGGCGACTGTCGAGCAGTTGACCGGCGCAACCTGCATGTTTCTGCAGGGGTGTTGCGGCAATGTTGGCCCCGGTTTCGATGGTTTCACCGACGACCTCACCGTCGTTCGCACCATCGGCAAGCGGGTCGGGTGTACAGCGGCTGAGGTCTATCTGGGGCTGGACGTTCCGCCCGTCGAGCGGGTGCACGAGCGAATCTGGGAATCGGGAGCGCCGCTGGCGACCTGGAAAAAGATTCCTGTCGACAAAGCCGAACCGCGCGTCCAGCTGGTCACGACGACGGTGCAGATGCCTGTTCAGGAACAACCCCCGCTTGCCGAAGTCGAAAAAGCGGTTGCCGACGCCCAGGCGAACCTCGATGAGCGAAAGGCAGCCGGCGCATCAGACGAGGAGATCGCCCTGGCGACCTTCGTCGTCAAGCGAGCGAACATGGCTCACTGGCGAGCGGAAACGTATGGAGGCAAATCGCATATTCCATTGAATGTCACCGCACTGATGATTGACGATATTGCGTTGGTGATGACTCACGGGGAACCATTCGTGGAGATCGGGCTGGAAGTCAAGGAGCGGTCGCCCTTCGAGCATACCTGGTTCGGCGGGTATCAGGGCTCATGGTCGGCCTACATTCCAATAGCATCCGAATACCCGAACAAGGGCTATGAAGTCGACACGACCCCCTACGCTCCCGAAGCTGCGGGCGAGCTGGTCGACGCTGGTGTTGCGCTCCTGGACCGTATTCGGGGAGAAATGCCGTAGCGAGGCATTCCCGGGCATCCCACCAGCCCGCGCGCATCCCTCCTGTGCCGTCGCGTTGAGACAGCGCCAGAAGGGAGACGCCGGGCTGGCGCCCGTGTTTACGCAGAGTCGCGCTCGATCGCTTGCACCATGATCAGGTAGACCGTCACCTTGACCTGGTCGTCGAGCAATCCAAAGATGTCGCCTTCGTCTTCATCGAGAATCACCGCGCCAACAATGCCGCTATCGTTCACCGATGCAAGGGTTGCTGCGGATCGCCCACCCTCCACAAAACCGCCGAAATCCGCGCAGGCAATGATCTCGTCGAAGTTATCGGGGCCGTGCACCACGACAGCATGTGTGCTGGCGAACAGGTCGTCGAAGGTCGTGTCGATTGTCGTATCGAGCATCATCACATCCGGCCCGCCGACGACGCCGAGCGAGGTGTCGTCCTCAGACCCCACGAGATCGGTGAATCCGAGATCGAAAACGACGTCGCCGATTTCTTCGGTGCACGTGCCCTGATGAATGGCAACGGGATACAACCGCTCGAAAACCACTTCGTCACCGATTCCCGCAGTTGGGGTCGCATCCTGCGCCCCGATTGAGGCTGGCCCGACCATGGACATCAGGAAGACTGCCATAGTGATAACAGCCAGGAAGCGAACACGTGGAGATCGCATAGAACATTTTCCTTTCACGAAACGTGGATTGCGGAGCCCGGCGCGCCATACCACCTACGGTTGAAATAGGCCCACTCCCGGACATACCAATGACCCTGCGGGGCGCAATGTCCGTGCCAGGTGTGCGGCGACAGTCGCGAAATCCAGAAGCGGCGAGTTCCGCGTCCTGACTCGCAACCGTGTCCAACTCCCTGCGGATTGCGGTACGCTGCCGGAATGCGTTTGTCGCTGAGGATTTCACCGGAGGACCAACAATGAGTTCCGTCGATCCCGATGCTGTTCGTCATCAGCACAAGTACGAAAAGCTGACCTGGCCGGAGATCAACGAGGCGGTGGCGCAGCAAAAAGTCGTCGTCCTGCCAGTGGCTGCCATCGAGCAACACGGCCATCACCTGCCCATCGATGTCGACGCCAGGCTGGTCACCTCCGTTTGCCTCGGGGCCGGCGAATCCGCTCCCGAATCGATGCTGGTCATGCCGCCGGTCAGCTACGGCTACTGTCATCACGTCATGGATTTTCCCGGCACCATCTCGATCCAGCCATCGACCTTTGTCAACCTGCTGATCGACATCGGCACCTCGGTTGCCTATCACGGTTTCGACCGCATCATCCTGATCAACGGGCATGGCTCCAACTACCATCTCGTCGAGCAGGCTGGCCGTCAGATCAACCTGACCACCAGCGCCACCTGCCTGACCATCTCCTGGTGGCAATTGATCGCCGACTACTGGAACACCGAGATCCGCACCTCCGGCCCGGGCGGCTGCGCCCACGCCTGCGAGCTGGAAACGTCGATGTACATGCACATCGATGGCGACAATGTTCGCCGCGACCGAATCGTCGGTGCACCGCATGCCTTTCTCGATCTCCCGGGCTCGCAGAAGTGGCAGAAGATCGACCTGACCATGGCGTCCGGTCCTGCCGCTGTTGTGCAATGGACATCCCAGACAACCCCCACCGGCGCGATGGGCAATCCCGAGTTGGCCACCGACGAGAAAGGCGAGAAGGTTTTCTCTC
>JBFWRO010000241.1:0-5300 GCA_050248865.1 Thermomicrobiales bacterium
ATCGCCGTCCAGAGCCCCTCGACGCCGGCCACCTCGCCAATGAGCGTATTTCCGTCCGGGGTGATCGAAAACATGCCATACACGCGATCCTCGATCGGGAACCCCGCCAGCGATGGCAGGAGCCGCTCCGCCTCTCGAATCCCCGGCTCCATCTGGCCCATAGCGAACGGCAGCTCGGCAGGGGAGTGGACATTGTTCCTGATTCCCGATGCATCGACCAGATGTGGTTCGTGGCGGTAGCTTCCGACGCCAAGCCGGTCGCCATCCTGCCAGAGGTACATCGAATGATCCTGATGTCGCCACAGCGGATGCACGATCTCGGCCAGCCCTGCCAGTTGCGGCAGAGGGGCTGATCGCACGTAGGGGTGAGCGCAAGGCTGGATCGGCACGGTGATTCCGCTCAGCCTCCCGAGTAGCGGTCCCCAGATGCCGCCACAGAGCACGAGTCGCTCGCAGCGGATCATGCCTGCGGAGGTTTCGACGCCCCTGACGCGGCCACGTTCGATGACGACTCCCGTCACCGCGGTGTGGCCGTGAAAGTCGATTCCGAGCGCCTCCGCGCGTCTGGCAATGCGCTCGACCGTCGGCACCGCCCGCACAATGCCGTCGCGAGCGATGTGAATTGCGCCGTGGACCAGGCGCCGGTCGAGCCATGGGAGGAGCTCCCCCGTTTCCTCCGGGTCGAGCAGCATGGCTTCCAGACCCCAGCTCGTGGCGTATCCCGCCTTGCGATGCAGATCGGCCCAGCGCGCGTCGGTGGTCGCAATTTCAAGGCTGCCGACTGGAAAGTAGGTAGGCGGACCGTCGGCGGAGACGTGGAGAAAGGTTTCCACCGACCACTGAGCGAGCATCGATACCGTGCGGCTGGCGTTGTTTTGAAAGATGCCACCGGGAGCGTGGGATGTAGATCCGCCGGTGCGGAAGAGGTCACCCTGGTCGATCACCAGAACATCGGTGCAACCGCGTTTCGCCAGTTCCCACGCCATGGAAACCCCGACGATTCCCGCACCCACAATGACTGTCTGGGCCGACGTCCTCATCCAAGCCCCCGATCACCAATCGACGCGCGCGTCTCGACAATAGTCGCACAGGGACGTTACCTTCGAGCGCTCCCTGGATACCCAGTGACACTGGCAAAGCGAGGGCCGTCGTCAGGCCGCGGAATCTGCCGGTATTCCTGCATGTTTGGCGATCGCCTGGCGCATCGTTCGGTGGAATTCGCCATTCGAGTAGATTCGGGTCAGGCCTGCCTTCTTGGCGGCGCGACGTCCGTCGATATCGACATGAGGCCCGAATCCAATGACCGCGGCTCCTGCCGAATCTTCCAACACCAGTTCGAGCTGTTCCCAGTCGACCGGCGCATTGAGATCGAGCACGACAAGCGCTGTTTCCGCTTTTGCCTCGGTCCACCGTTGTACGAGCCCGTGTTCTGACGTCACTCGATCGACCGCAAGACCGAGGGCTTTGGCGGTGTTTGCCACCGCAATGCCCGCCATCAGATCGCGATTGAGCAGCAGCAGGCGCCGCTTCGGTCGACTTGGCTGTTCTTCCACGGGGAACCCCTTTCTGCAAGCGGAAAAAAAACACCCCACGCTGTCGATTGACTCAGCCGGGAGCCGACCATAGGATAGCTGTGCGTTCATCGACGGTGTCGATTGGCACATCGCCGAGAACGCCGCTCAGGGGGAGTGACCATGGCTCGTTTTTCAACCTCGGGAATCTCGCGAAGGAGCGCCGAGCATCGTTGGATCGTTATCGCGGTCTGGATCGTCGCAATCGTTGTGGCCGGCATCTCGACCACGATGTTTCTCGACGACGCACTGACGATCGATTTCGAGAGTACAAGCGATCAGGATTCTGTCGTCGGCCTGCAGCTCCTGGAAGACCGAATGGCGTATCCCGATCCGGAACGAGAAACGATTGTTGTCAGCTCGTCGGCCCTGACGGTCTCGGACCCGGCATTCGAAGAGCTCGTCAACTCGCTCGTCGCCGACCTTCGCGAATTCGACGAACTGGTCGACCCTGAATCCGTCGTGAACTATTACGACGTCGTCGCCTCCGGCGATGCGGATGGGGCGGAAACGGGGCTGGTTTCCGAAGATGGCACCGCGTTGATCATTCCCATCACCCTGGTCGGCAGTCTCGACGAAACGACCGACCACTATGAGGAATATCGGGAGCTGTTGGCAACGCATTCGACCGGCGAAACCGATGTGCTCAGCGTTGGGTCGATGACACTCAACGAGACGTTCAGCGAGATTTCGGAAGAGGACCTGCGCAAAGGCGAAGGAATTGGGATCCTGGTCGCCCTTGTTATTTTGATCTTGGTGTTCAGAGCTCTCGTGGCGCCGTTTGTTCCCATCATTCTGGCCGTCGTCGCCATCGCCATCGCCATCGGCATGGCGGCATTTGTTGGCAACTTCCGCGATCTCTCATTTTTCATCACCAACATGATCACCCTGATCGGCCTTGCGGTCGGCATCGATTACTCCCTCTTCGTCATCGATCGCTACCGCGAAGAACGCCGGCACGGCCGGTCCAAGCTCGACGCAATCGAAGAAGCAGGAGGCACCGCCAGCAAAGCCGTTCTCTTTTCGGGCATGACCGTGGTGTTCGCCCTGTTGGGTCTGTTCATCATGCCCAACTCGATATTTCGCTCGCTCGGGCTGGGCGCAATTCTGGCGGTTGTCGTCGCGGTGACGGCGGTGCTGACGCTCATTCCTGCATTGATCAGCATCATCGGCGACAAACTCGACTGGCCGTTCAAGCACCATTACGACGATCCGGAGAGAATCGCCGCCGAGCGCGCGCGCGACCGGGAGACGATTCACCATGGTTTCTGGGGACGAATCACCCGGGTAGTGATGGCCCATCCCTGGCCGTTCGTTATCGGCGCCGCGGCATTCCTGATCGCGCTTTCGATTCCGTACTTCGACATGAACAAAGGCTTCGAGACAATCAATACGTTGCCGGAGAGCGATGTCAAATCCGCATTTCTCATACTTGACGAAAAATTCGCTGCTGGCCGGCTCTCTCCGGCTGACATCGTCGTCGATGCCGAAAACACCCCTGAAGTCAATGCCGCCATCGAGGCACTCAGTGCTTCGATGACGTCAGAGTTCGGATTTGCGGACGTCAGTGATCCCGTATGGAGCCCCAACAACGATCTTGCCCACGTGGTCTCGAATTTCGAAGATGATCCCAACTCGGATGGCGCCTATGACGCGCTCGAGCGATTGCGATCTGATCTGATCCCGGCGGCCTTCGAAGGAGTGGACGCCAATGTCTACGTAACGGGAGACACGGCGATCAACCAGGACTTTTTCGAGATCACCGATCAGCGAACGCCGTTTGTCTTCCTGTTCGTCCTCAGCCTCAGTTTTATCTTGCTCATGGTTGCCTTCCGATCGATCGTTATTCCGATCAAGGCGATCATCATGAATCTGCTATCGGTCGGCGCTGCATACGGATTGATCGTTCTGGTGTTTCAGAAAGGATATGGCGCCGATTTCTTCGGGTTCACCGAGGTGTCCGCCATCGAGGCGTGGTTGCCGCTGTTCCTGTTCTGCGTTCTGTTCGGCCTGTCGATGGACTACCAGGTGTTTCTCATCAGCAGAATTCGCGAGCAGTTCGACCTGACTGGCAACAACACGGAGTCAGTTGCCTCGGGGCTGCAAATGACCGCCCGCCTGATCACTGGCGCGGCCGCCATCATGGTGGCCGTCTTCCTCGGATTTTCGGCTGGCCGCTTGTCCTCGCTTCAGCAGATGGGCTTCGGACTTGCCGTGGCAATCGCCATCGATGCCACAGTTGTCCGCTCGATACTCGTCCCGGCTACGATGCGATTGCTGGGCAACTGGAACTGGTATCTCCCCTCCTGGCTCCATTGGTTGCCTGATCTTCGCATCGAGGGCACGCCGCGACCTGCCTTCGATCGAGCGCAATCCGAATTCGCCGAAGGCGCGGATTGACATTCACCGGGCGCAAACACACGTTCGGCGGTACATGACGCCGCCGAACGTGCGTATGATTCCGCCAGTGCCGGATAGCCTTGCGAGGAGCAGCAATGATCATCGATCAGGAGCGGACGCGCGTTATTCACCGGGATCTGCATGCCGATCTGCCAATCATCGCCCGCGGTGAAGGCATTTATCTGTACGACACAGATGGCAAACGCTATATCGACGGCTCTGGCGCCTCATCCGCGGTGACAGCGATCGGACATGGTGTCCGCGAGGTCATCGACGCCATTACGGCACAAGCCTCCCGCATCGCCTGCTCCCCGAATCATTCATTTTCCACCGAGGCGGTTGAGGAGTGCGCCCGGCTGATCATCGAGGAATTTGCACCTCCTGGATTCGATCGTGTCTGGTTCGTGTCCGGTGGCTCGGAGGCTGTCGAAAACGCGATCAAGATGGCCATTCAGTACCACCGGGACCGCGGCAACGGAACCCGCCATCTGGTTATCGGCCGCTGGGGGAGTTATCACGGCGGAACATTCGCGACGCTCGCCGCCGGAGGGAATGCCGCACGTCGAGTCAAATACACCCCCAATCTCATGCACTCCGAGCACATCGCTCCCTGCCATCCGTATCGCTGCAAGGCCAACAGCGCCTGCCCGGGATGCGATCTCAGTTGCGCCCGACAGCTGGAATACGTCATCCAGCAGGTCGGTGAGGAAAACGTCGCCGCATTCGTCGCCGAGCCAGTCGTCGGCGCGACACTCGGCGCATCACCGGCCACCGATGGCTATTTCGAAACCATCCGCGAGATCTGCGACCGCCACGGCATCCTGTTGATTGCCGACGAAGTGATGAGCGGATTTGGCCGCACCGGTGAGAAATTCGGCGTGGACCACTGGGGCGTCAAGCCGGACCTGATTGCCTGCGCGAAAGGAATCGCGGGTGGGTACACCCCGCTGGGCGCCGTGATCGCCACGCCCGAGATCGTCGGCGAGGTACGCGGAAGAGGGGCCTCGTTTGTCATCGGGCACACGTCTTCCGGCAACCCACTCTCCTGCGCCACTGGCGTCGCCGTCATGCGCTACATCCTGGACAACGACCTCATCAGCAACGCGAAAGTGACGGGCGCCTACTTCCTCGCGTCCCTTCGTGAGCTCCAGAATCGACACGAGATCATCGGCGATGTGCGCGGCCTCGGACTGCTCGCGGGAGTCGAGTTCGTGGCCGAACGGGAGACCAAACGGCCTTTCCCCGTCGAACTGCGCGTTTCGAAGACAATCGCCGCCGAAACGCAACGTCGCGGTTTGGTCTCTTATCCGTTGCAGGGCAGCGCCGATG
>JBFWRO010000242.1:0-5290 GCA_050248865.1 Thermomicrobiales bacterium
CGGTGGCCAGATCGTGTTCGGCGCATTCGCCGGAACCGGTGAGCACGTGTTCACTGCGGATGGAAACGGAGAAAACCTGACCATCGTCCGGGAACATGTGAACTCCGTTGTCCGGGTCGCGATGAGTGGTGATGGGACGACCGCGGCGTACGATGTCATCCCGATCGAAACGAACATCAACGAGGTCGGAGTCGTTTCAACCGGCGGTGGCGAACCAACCACGATGACAGGCGTGCCGTATGGAGGCTATGACGAACCGATCCAGCTGTCAGATGATGGATCGCTGTTGCTGGTCAGCCCGTTTGGCCTCCTTTTCGACACGGTAACAGGCGATGCGGAGACACTGGCGGTATCCATTCCCAACGTTGGAGGGGCACATGAGGCCGTGCTGACGGATGGTCTGGCACGGGGAACCATGGATGCCACGGGGAAAACGTTTCTCTATGCAATGCGGACTGTCCGGTGCGCCGACTGTGCCAACCTCCAGGAGCAGTTGGCTGTGATGCGCATCGACCCAAGTGACGTCGGTGAAGCCCCACTCGTCGATGCTTCCATCACACCCTCATCGATCGGTCTCAACGGTGCGTCGGCAGCCACAGCGGAGGCGACAGTCGACAGCGACGATAACGTTCTCGGGGTCGGGTTCTCCGCGCTGCTGAACGGGCTGGTCGATCCGAATGTCGGCAACGGCGCCGTCTTGCTCGACGATGGCGCCAATGGGGATATCAGTGCAGGTGACAATACGTTCACCGCCGGAGCAATAGCTCACGCGCCAATCGTCGAGCGTCATCCCGATACAGGACCGCGAACGGTGCGCATCGCCGCCGAAGTCGAAACTAACGACGGCATGAGACACGCCACAGCGATCAATGCCAGCACACTCACTGTCGAGGCGTAGCCTAACCCGTCAACTGGGTTCGTTCACGGATCATCAAACTGATCGAGGTAATAGTCGAGGAGCCGGCGGCGTCGTTCCAGGCATGCTGTTCCATCACCAGAATCTCCGACGACAGTACGCCGTCGGACGACGCTCCGAAGGTTTCGCTGACGTATCGATAGAACTGCAACGAGATCGGTCCCTCCGGAGTCGGCGGTGCGCCATACACCTCTGTGAGAACGGCGTCGGCAGGAAGAAGACGCTCGACAGTCTCTGTTGCCATCACGTGGGAGATACCGTCGCCGAGCCAGTCGAACTCGACATAGACGGCAATTTCTTCCCCGTTCATCTGCCGGTAAGCAACGTAGATCATCGCGTCTTCGGCGCCATAGAGATACATCGTTTCGGATACAGGCATGGCCGGAAGGTCCACCGGGGCGGTTGGCGGTCCCCACGTTGCCTCGAACTGGTCGCGCGTGAGTCCGAGCGCGCCGGATTGGAGGATCTGCGCATTCGTGACGCGGGCACTGGCGACAGAGCCGGCCAGTACCACCATCGAGGCAACTACATACAGTAACAAGCCCATTCTCAAGCGCCGCATAACTTCTCCTTCCATTATGGGAGCGACAGCTCGCCCACTGGTTGCCTAAACGAGCGAACGAACCACGCCGTTCCGAGGCAGGAGTATTGCGAATGCCGTGTGGGTCGAGTTAGCTGATGTCCCGCAGTCTCAGCAGGTGCAGGCACATTTCGCCGTCGTCGTCTTCGTAGGTGTGGAGCACCGCAGCGAGGGTGCCGTCCGCGGCTTCGACGAGATCGGGGCAGCCGCAAAAGTATCCCGGGCGGTGGCGAGTCGAGTTCGGCTGGTAGTAGAGACTCCCCGCCCATTCCCAGGTCTCGCCGCCGTCGTTGCTGACTCCAATGCTGGTGCCGTAGCGGCTCGGGTCTTCATCGCGATAGAGGCAGCAGACGTCGCCACCCTTCAGGATGAACAGGCGGAAATTAGCGCCACGAAAACCCGTAGGACGGAAGGGTGACCAGGTTTGCCCTTCGTCTGAGGAATGGCTGAAAAAAGTTCCATTTTCCATATGCTCCCGAAAGACGGTGAGAAAACGGCCATCCGGCAGACGGACGATATCGTTGTCGCTGTACTGGAAGTAGTCGTCTTGGGCATAGATCGTTGGGGGAGAGAAATCGATGCCGGCCGCGTCGGTGAAGCTGACCCCGACCCGCCAATCGGCATCGCGGTCCTGGGTGCCCTGCACTGCCCACATCAGACGGCCGTCGGACAGAGGGTGCGGATTGCTGGTGCCGTAGAACTCGGTCCAGCTGGGAAAGACTTTGACATCCTCGCTGGGTTCGGTCCAGTGCGCGCCCTCGTCGGTACTGTCGATGAATTTGGTGTGCCAGCCGCTATCGAAGGGCTGTTTGCCGCCGGCGTCTGGGGTGAAGCGGTACTGCCCGATGAAGAGCCGGATGCGGTCGTCAGAGATCCGGCAGGCCCCGCCGTTGGGGAAACTGTCCCACCCCGGCACGGCCCAGAGCGGCCGGGGCGGGCTCCAGGTCTGGCCGTGGTCGTCGGAGTGGGAGATCATCGTGCCGGCGTCGTTGGTGCGGGGCATGGTGCCAAGCATGAAGGTGAGGAGCATTCGGCCGGACGGGCAGGTGTGGAGTCCGCCGAAATGGCGGCGCATCTGGTTTCCGGTGGCGAACAGGGTTTGCGCGTCGATCAGTTCGAAAGGTGCATTGCTGGGGAGAAACGGGCACGGATCGTTCACCATGGCTCCTTGGGTTGTGATCAATTAATTCCGCCACGGCATTTGAGCAGATACCGCACGTATTAGCAAGACGAAAAAGCCATGAAAGAAACCGCGCCGGCCACTGTCGTGCCGGCGCGATTTTTGGATCGAGCGACGAACTAGTCGTTCTTTCCCGAGCGATGTTTATCCTTCCGTCTCAGGCGTCGCCGCATCATCGCCGATATTGTCGACCGCCTCTTCGACCTCTTCCCCTGTTTGGTCGACGGCACTCTCGGCTGTGGTCTCTGTGTCATCCAAGCCATTCTCATCACCAGCGGAGGCAGTCGCTCCCGACTGATCGACAGTCATTCCCTCCACCAGGAGATAGACCTTGACGCTGAGTTCATCATCGCCCAGTCCAAGAATTCCGGACGAGTCCTCGTCGATAATCGCGATGCCTGACACGCCAGATTCGTTCACGCTGCGAAGTCCAAATATGAGTTGTCCATCGGCAACTCGCCCGCCAATTTCGCCACAGGCGACGATGGTTCCGAACTCTTCGCTGCTCTGGTGAACAGCGATGGCATATTGATTTTCGTCCAGCACATTGTCGAAGCTGAGATCGACCGTCTCATTGGCAACCAGCACACCGACAGCGCCAGTCGAGCCTCGGATCTCGGCATCGTCCTCGTTATCTCCAATGCCTGGCAGTCGAGCCTCGCCCAAGTCTTTTTCGGGTTCGGCCGTTAGATCGTCGCAGGTACCCAAATGCATGGCGATTGGATAGCCTGCTGCACTCATCGCTCCCGATTCAGGGGTTGCATCCTGAGCGGCTACCTGGTTCTGGATTCCAGCGAACGCCAGGCCGCCCAAGAGTGCAAGTGTTAGCGCTACCGAAAGCCGTAAGAGACTCCACATCGTCTGTCCCTCCTGGTTTGCGAAATCGGGCCTCCGCCCTGGTGGCCCACTTCCACAACGGTCGCAAAATCCGTGCCCAGGATGAGGGGGAGCACAGGAAATGGGGGACGATTTGGGCGTGAACGTGCCGCCGCCAGCTGGGAGATTAGCCCCCTGATACCGGCCGACGGCCTGGCGAATATTCAGGGCATCGGCGTCAGGAAGTCTGGCGCGGACATGAGCTAGTACGCTGGCACGTAGTCCGGGTCGATGTTGCGGATGCCACCGGCAGGCGGGGGAAAGCCGTAAGCCGCAAGATGCGCGACGACGTCCTCGATCACATCGTCAGGCGTCGAGGCGCCGGCGGTGATGCCAACGGTCGTGCGTCCCTCGAGCCATTCCGGCCGGATGTCTTCCGCCCGCTCGATGTGATGGGATTCGACACCCATGCTGTTGCCGACTTCGGCCAGTCTGGCCGTATTACTGCTTTTCATTCCGCCGATGGCGAAAATCACATCGCAGTGATCCTTCTCGACAAGCCGTTTGAGGGCATTCTGGCGCTCGCTGGTCGGTTCGCAGATCGTGTTGCACAGGCGGAACTCCCCGCCCTCGGGCACGACCATTTCCTGCAGCTGGCGGGCGAATTTCATCAGCTCATCGACGTTTTTCGTTGTCTGGCTGACCAACGCGACCTTGCGCGGTGGAACGACCTTGCCTGGCCCTTCCTCGCCACGCGGGGCGTTCCAGGGAAGGTCCTCGATCTTCTTGGCCGAAACCGACTTGGTCGTGCTGGCCCAACCGAGCACACCCTTGACTTCGGGATGATAGGAATCGCCATAAACCACGAGATAGTAGCCCTGGCGAACCAGTTTCTGAGCGAGTCGCTGCACCTTGGTCACCAGCGGACAGGTGGTGTCCACCAGCTCGAGGTGCGCCGCCGTGGCCTGCTCGGCCAGGTGCGGTCCCTGACCATGCGCCGTGATGGCGACACGCTTGAATCCCTCTCTGGCCGCAGCGTCGACTGATTCCGCGCCGACGACACCCTTGCCACGCAATCGCTCGACGACCTGCGGATTGTGGATGATGTCTCCCACGGGAGCGATGGGTCCCGCCTGCTGGGCGGACTCTTCGATGATATCCAGCGCCCGGCGAACGCCCCAGCAGTAACCAAGTTCGTCGGCAACGACGATGCGTTTTTGTTCAGTGGTAGTTGGAGTCAGTGTGGCAGCAGTCATCTGTATGTATCTTGGGTTGAATGATCATGAGCAACGCCGCTCGATCGATCACGTGAGGCAAGTATAGGCGCAATGCTGTCGGCAGCGACTGATGATTGGACAGGCTGTCAGGGACAGGCCGCAAGTGCCCGCATCCGATCAGCGCCGAGTCTCAATACTCGATAACCTGTTTGCCTTCGGCGGCTGCTTTTTCGGCATCGAGAAAGTCCGCCGCCCAGGAAGGAAACACGACGGTATCGGGGTTGCCATCGCTGACGTAGAGCGATTCTGGATTTTCGGTGAATACCCCGAACCAGTAATCGAGGAACAGATCGGCTTCGCCGTCGGCTGGATAATCCTTTGCGCCGATACGGGCGATCGACATCACATCGAAATCGATATGTGACGGCGAATTGGCGGGATTTGCGCCTGCCGCCACGACACTCGTCAGCTGGAACAGACCGTTGTCGGTGGGAATGCCGTTGCGAATCCAGTCCCATTGCTCGTCGGCATCTTCGCCATTGGGGAAGTTGCCATAGGGCAGGATCAGGATTCTGCTCGCT
>JBFWRO010000243.1:0-5260 GCA_050248865.1 Thermomicrobiales bacterium
TCCGATCTGCTTCCAGGGCAGGGGGATATGCCAGAGGTTTGCCTTCGTCGAAATACACCTGCGCGATTGGCGTGCCCCTGCTCGAGATTTGCGATTCACCACACGCCTCAGTGCCATCGACGAATCGCGCACAAAGCGTGACATTGTCAAGAGTTGACGGCAGGACGCGGCCGCGAATGTTGACAACGCGACCAAACTCGAGAACAGCTTGTTCGAAGCTGCCGGTCGTCTGAGTGAGCGCGGTAATGAACAGGTTGCCGAGTGAGTGACCCTTCAAATCTGAGCCGTCCCGGTCAAATCGATACTGGAAAAGTTGATTGACCAACAGCTCATCGTCCGCCAGCGCCAGAATGCAGTTTCGGATATCGCCCGGCGCGGGCATGTCATATTCCTTGCGAATTCTTCCGGTGCTCCCGCCGTCGTCGGCGACGGTGACAATGGCTGTCAGGCTGATGTTTTCATTCTTGAGACCACGCAACAAACTGGAAAGTCCCGTGCCCCCGCCAATCGCCACCACGTTGAGCTCGGGGCGGACCGGACCGAATCGATGCTCGGCAACGATTTGGGCCAGGGGTTGCCTGACAGTCATAAGCGCCATCAACGGACTGAGAACGGCCTCGCTGAGACGCCAGAGGCCGATTCCCATAATCGACAGCCCAAAGGCTATCAGGAGCAATTCACGATAGGGATGAGGAATGAATTGAAGCGTTAGAATCTGAACGAGATCTGATGTCTGTTCGAGCGAAGAATAGTAATTCCGGTAGGCCCAGGTGATACCCATGGCCAGACCGAGACTGATGATCACCACGCTGGCCATGATCAAAATGATCCAGCGCTTGATGAGCATGCCGGGCCGCAGCCAGGTGCGCCAGCTTCGTAGCTCCATCTCCCCCTCAGATCGTTCCGTCGGATGACGTCGCTGTGCCATAGAGGAACGTTGCCAAGTATACCACTCGACAGTCGCCGTCTTTCCGACCACTACCACCCGGAGCCACCGGATGGGAAGGTACATCGACCCCTGGCATCCTGAACGCATGAGACAGCGGAAACGTTGCTCAGAATCCTCAGTTGACTGTATAATAACCCGAGCGTAACCGGGGAGCAGGTAACGTGGGTCATCGGCCCACGTTCTTTATTGTCCATTACTCCCTCTCCGCTTCGACTCGGTCCCCTGATTCCACCCAATTCGAAGCGGCAGACCCGAGTAGGAGGTTCTCGGGATGAAAAGTGATTTCTATACAGCCATTGCACAAATCGCCGCGGAGCGCGGAATTCCCAAGGAAGCCGTGCTTTCGTCCGTTGAGCATGCGCTGAAAACTGTGTACAAGAAAATGACCGGTTCGGAAGAAGAAGTCGATGTGATCATCGATTCCAATACCGGGCTGATGCATGTCTTTGTTGACAAACAGGTGGTTCGCGAGGTGGAAGATCCCCTCACGCAAATCTCCGTGGAGGAAGCTCATGCGTTTTCTCCAGCAGCGAGTGCGGGCGATCAGATTCGCATCGAGCGAACGCCAGAAAACTTCGGTCGCATCGCGGCGCAAACCGCCAAGCAGGTTGTGTTGCAACGCATTCGCGATTATGAACGGGACACCGTATACGAGGAGTATGCCGACCGCCAGGGTGAGCTGATCAATGGCATCGTCCAGCGAGCTGATAATCGCGCGGTCATCGTGGAGCTGGGCAAAGCGGAAGCGGTCATGCCGGCGCGGGAACAAGTGCCCTCGGAACGGTACCGGCCCGGGCAGCGACTCAAGGTCTATCTACTCGAAGTGAATAACGAGACCAAAGGCCCGCAGCTGATTGTTTCTCGCTCACACCCCCACCTGATCAAGCGTCTCTTCGAAATCGAAGTGCCTGAGATCTACAGTGGTGCGGTTGAAATCGTCGAAGTTGCGCGTGAGCCAGGATTGCGCTCGAAGGTCGCCGTTGCGGCGCGCCAGGAAAAGGTCGATCCCGTGGGATCGTGCGTCGGCGTGCGCGGTGTTCGCATTCAGAACATTGTCAATGAGCTCTACGGAGAGAAGATCGATGTCATCGAATGGTCTCCGGACACCGCGACCTTTATCGCCAACGCCCTGAGTCCGGCCAAGCCCTCGAGCGTGACCCTGAACGAAGCGGAAAAGGTGGCGACGGTCGTCGTGCCGACCGATCAGATGTCCCTCGCCATCGGGAAAGAAGGGCAGAACGCAAGACTGACGTACAAGTTGACCGGGTGGCGTATCGACATCAAGGATCCAGAGGCACTGCGAGAAGAGGGCATGGAAATGCTTCGCAACGCCCAGGTGAGCTTCGAGGCGCCTCCTGAGGAATTCGCATGGCATGGGCGCCAACCGCGGCTCGTCCGGACAGACGGCATGATCTCCATCCGGGATCGTGAATTTGGACCGCTCGATCCATCGTTGGTCGGAATGAGCGTCGATGTCGAGATGCGGGGCGAAGCCCTGGAGGTCTATTACAACCGGGACCTTCGAGCCCGTTATGAAATCGAGAGCGGCAAGCCGTTGCCGCTCGATGAGATCGCCAGCCTGGCAGAGAGCTAGGTTGCGATCAGGGGGCAGCTGATCTCCATGACCGAGCAAGCTGCTTCCTCCAGTGCCCGTTCACGGGGGAAGCGCAAGGGGCCCCGTCCCAAACATCAGCCGCAGCGCACCTGCATTGCCTGCCGGGACAAAACCGCCAAGCGCGGACTCATCCGGGTAGTGCGCACGCCGGATGGGAGTGTCGTCGTCGATCCGGGCGGCAAGGCAAATGGACGCGGCGCTTATTTGTGCGAAAACCCTGACTGCTGGCGACGGGCGCTGACGTCGAACTCGATCGAATATGCGCTCAAGGTCAGTCTCGACGCAGACACCAAATCACGATTGCGCGACTTCGCGGATCAGATTGCACCGCTGACCACCGATGAAGCCGCTCAATCCGAAGGAGAGAAAAATACATGACAGATGTTTATGGGAGAAGAACGGGCGGCCGCAAATCAGGCGGCGCAAAACGAGGCAAGGGACCGCGTTCGGGAGGTGGCTCGAGAGTCGTTGCGGTCCGACGAGCGGCGCCCGCCGTTCGTGAACCCGTTGCCCTGCCCCCAGTCCTGACCGTGGCGGAACTCGCCGAAAAGATCGAGGCAACGCCCATCGAGGTCATCAAGGAACTGATGGGCATGGGGATCATGGCCTCGATCAATGTGCAGATCGATTATCCAACGGCCTCAAGAGTCGCCGAAAGTCTTGGTTGGGAAACGCTGGAAGATGTACCCGAGGCTGTGCAGGCTGCGGCAGCCGACTTCGAAAGCCGGCGGCAGGAAGGACATACCGATCCAGATGCCATTTCCCGTGCCCCGGTGGTGACCATTATGGGACACGTCGACCATGGCAAGACCAAGCTGCTCGATGCTATTCGCCAAACTCGAGTCGCCGAAGGCGAAGCGGGTGGCATAACCCAGCATATCGGCGCATATCAGATCGAGACCCAGGGACGCAAGATCACATTTCTCGACACGCCCGGGCACGAAGCATTCACCGCGATGCGGGCGCGGGGGGCGCAGGCGACCGATGTCGCAGTGCTCGTCGTGGCCGCCGACGACGGTGTCATGCCGACAACGAGGGAGGCCGTCGCTCACATTCGGTCGGCCAATGTGCCGATCATCGTGGCGATCAACAAGATCGATCTGCCTGCCGCAAATCCGGATCTCGTCAAGCAGCAGCTTTCAGAAATGAATGTCATCCCGGAGGACTGGGGTGGCGACGTTCCGTTCGTCGAGGTATCCGCGCTGCAGCGTTTCGGTCTTGATGATCTTCTCGAGGTGGCTCTTCTCGTCGCCGACGTGCACGAGCTCAAGGCCAATCCGTACAAGCTTGCCAGCGGTGTCGTCATCGAAGCCAAAGTCGATCGAAACCGGGGTCCTGTAGCCACCCTCCTCGTACAAAGCGGAACGCTCAATGTACGCGACATCGTCGTCGCAGGCGCCACCATGGGCCGCATCAAGGCGATGTTCGACGATCGAGGTCGTCGTGTGCGCCGGGCCGAACCAAGCATGCCGGTCGAGATCCTGGGCCTTCTCGAGCTCCCACAGGCCGGAGACACGTTTCAGGTCATCGAAGACGAGCGAGCAGCCCGGCAGATCGTTGAGCAACGGCAGGCCCAGAAGCGTGCCGAGTCGCTCACCAGTGATCGCGGGATCAAATTGACGGAGCTCTACAATCAGGTCCGGTCAGGCCAAACTGCAGAGTTGCGTGTGATCGTCAAAGCTGACGTCCAGGGTTCTCTGGAGGCGATTCAGGCTGCCCTGCTCAAACTCAATGACAGCAGTGACGAGGTGAAGCTCAGCATTCCGTATGCCGGAACTGGCGCGATATCAGAGTCAGACGTCAGTCTGGCGGCGACGACACGCAGCATCATCATCGGATTCAATGTCCGGCCGGATGTCGCCGCCAAACGCGCGACCGATGCTGCCGGTGTCGACATCCGCTATTACACCGTCATCTACAATCTGATCGACGAAGTGAAAGCGGCGATGCAGGGCATGCTGGCCCCGGTGTTCGAGGATGTCACCGATGGATACGCCGAGGTCCGGGAAATCTTCCGACTCCCTTCAGGTGATGTCGTCGCCGGACTTTATGTTCTGGACGGAAGAATCACCCGAAACTCCAAATCCCGCGTTTTGCGCGATGGCACAGTGGTCCACGAGGGCGGCATCAAGTCACTGCGTCGCTTCAAGGATGATGTCCGGGAAGTTGCTCAAGGCTACGAGTGTGGTCTCGGTCTCGACTCGTACAACGATCTCCGCGTGGGCGATCAACTGGAATTCTTCCATCGCGAGGAAATTGCGCGTTCGTAGGCGATCATGCGAGCCAGCCAGTGTACGTCGGCTGGCTCGCATTGACTTCCAGCGTTGATTGCGAAAGGAGTCCGCGATGAGCCGGCGAACACGTCAGGTCGGAGACCTGCTCCGGGAAGAACTCGATGACATCATTCGACACGACGTGAAGGACCCCCGGGTTGGGTTCTTCACCATCACCCGGGTCGAAGTCACCCCAGACATCCGGCAGGCAAGCGCATACATTTCTGTGCTGGGGACTGAAGACGAACGTCTCGGCACGCTGGCGGCGCTCGACTCTGCCTCGGGCTTCATACGTCGTCAGCTCAAGCCCCGGCTGCGGATGCGCCAGATTCCGGAAATCTCTTTCATCGACGATCGCTCGATGGAATACGCCCAGACAATTTCCACCGCGTTGCGAAAGATCAGGACGGCGGAGGGGTCGAG
>JBFWRO010000244.1:0-5256 GCA_050248865.1 Thermomicrobiales bacterium
AGCCGCCCAATACCGCCAATTGAACCGACGCTTCCCACCACCGTCCATCGCGACCGGCCATGCCAGCGAGGAATGCGGCCATCGAGAGCGAGGCGAGCCCTCCGACGAGCCCGGCTGGCGAAACGCGTGCCGGATTCATTGCGCAAATGACTGAGAGTGCGATTCGATCTCCGCTCGGATGGCCCGCAGGACATCGTCCACTGGAGCGCCGTGGAGCTCCAACGCCTCACCAACCTCGCGGCCGCCACCACAACAAAGATCGATGCCATAAGGGGTTAGCAGGTTCATTGTTCCCGGGTATTGCTCGACAAGATCCCGTACCAGCCACCTCGTGATTTCGATATCCACTGCCATGTTCACTCCATGCCCCATTACGACTCACCGAATACACCAGCACCGAAAATCCGACGAGGATCGTTCCCCGTTGCCTTCCGGCGTTGACGAAAATCATCGTTGCTCCAGCGTTGCAAAAGCGTATCAATCACGCCGCGCATTGTGAAAATGCCTCTCCACATTCGGAACAGAATGAAAGAATTACGCAGGTTCGGTCTGGACGCCGCGTGGAAACGCTCAGTGTGAACCGGATTCGAACCGCCCGGACTTCCGCTCCGGCATGATGCGAAAAAGGACAAGGCCCGGCTCGTCGGAAAGCCCGCGAGTCACGAGCTGACGGGTCCTGGACATGATGATCGACGAGGCTTGCATCCGTTCGGCTGGGTCGATGACTTCGTCATAGATGCCTTCGACAATGACCGATTTCCAGTGCGTCGGCGTGCGGATCTCGTCGACCAGAAGCGCAACATTTGGCTGCGCTCTCATGTTCTCGATTTTCTGACCAGGGCCACTGAACCCGAACACTGCCTGGCCATCATATGCATAGGTGATGGGCACCACATAGGGAAAAGAGGCGGTGCATATGGCGAGCCGCCCAAGCCGGTTCTGGCGCAGGATCTCTTCGATCTCACTGGCAGAGAGTATTCCGATCACCAGGGTCTTCCCGCGCGCGACCGACTACATGCGTTCGATTGTCTGTCACGCACGATGGCAGACATGTGGAAGGCCAGAGATGAGCATCACAAAGCCGTATCAACCCGGAGATTTCTCCCGGGCAATCTGCTCACCAGAGTCCGTCGATCCAACGCTCGATCGACAACCCCAGCTCAGTCAGAGGACTCGATGCCAGGTTTTCGGACAGGGTCGTCATTTGCCCTGAGAAGAGCAGCGCACCGAGCAGCATCAGCAGCACTCCGCTCACCACCTGTGTGCTGTGGAAATACCAGTCGCGTCCGAGCACATTGACTTCCCAGCCACGTCCGCGCAGCGCGCGGGTGACCCGGCTGGAAGGCCCAGCGGACTGCAGCGCGCTGACGAGGACAAGAATTGGCAGGCCGAGTCCCAGCACGTAAATGAGGGAGAGCGTTCCGCCGGCCACAAGGGACAACGCTCCGGCAGTCGACGAACCTTCCGCCAGCAGGAGTGTCAGGATCGAACCCAGGATCGGGCCAACGCACGTCGTCCAGCCCAGTGCAAACACGAGACCGTACAGATATGCGCCGCCGACCGTGGCGTCACCTCGTCGCAGTATGCGAAGACCACCGAACCCTTTTCCAGCAATGCTCATGACTCCGAACAGGATGATCAGCACACCCCCGATACGCATCAGTGATTCCTGATAGTCGATGGCAAACGAACCGAGGGCGGTGAACCCGGCGCCAACAATCGCCATCGTCGTGCCCACCCCGAGCAGGAACGTGGTGGCCATCAGACCCGTGCGCTGGCGTTGTTCCTGCAATGCCAGCGTGAAGTAGCCGATGACGATCGGCAAAGAACAGGGAGAGAGGATGGAGAAAACCCCGGCCACAAATGCCGGAATGGCCAGGGAGATGACGTCTGACGCGAGCTCTTCCTCGTCGAATGCGGCTCCCAGAGCCGCAGCGACAACGAGCACTCCCATCAACAGCACAAGCGTCGCGGCAAACCAGCCAAGGGCTGTCAGCCACTCGCTTCTGCGCGTTTCCTTTACCGAACCGGGGGCTCCTGACCGGGATGTCGTTGTCGCTCCCATCAGGAGCCTCCGGCGCTTTCCACCTGCGTCAGGAGTTCCTCCAACCGCACTTCATCGACCGGCCCCCGGATGTACTCGATGACTTTTCCATCTGGTGCGAGCAGCAGGGTGACCGGCAATCCGGTAGCGCGATATTCGCGGCTCACCTTTCCATTTCGATCGAGAACCATCGGAAACGAGGCCGCAGTTTCTTCCGCCAGCGCCAGAACGGTATCCGCGCCCTCCTGAAAGTCGATTCCGATGACTTTCACCGAGTCGCTGGCAACAGCATCGAGTGCGGACATTTCCTCCTTGCAGTTTGTGCACCAGGAGGCAAAGAAGTTGAGCAGTATTGGGGTGCCAAGCTCATCAGCAAGCTCGAGCTCTCCTCCGTCCGCACGTTCGAGCCGGAAGTTGGGTGCAAAGTTGCCGGGCTGGGCTCCGATGTCGCCGGGGCTCTCCGGATAATCGATCAAGCCAAAACCAGGATCGCTCTCCTGGGAACCCACGCAACCCGAGAGGATCCCGATGAGCGCCAACAACATAAGAACCGGGGCCGATGATTTTCTTTTCATTCGCTACCCCTCGACTGTCACGACGATCGACTCCGCCGGGTCGACGGTACAGGCGATCGGATAGGCCCCCGGTTCATCGAAACGCTGGATGTATGTCTGCCCGGGGCCAATGAGAAAGGGACCTGCCCGGTGCGTGACATCGTCTTCGTTGATGATCGTGATAGCAGCCTCATCGTTTCTGGTGAAGACGATATCGGTCGGAATCTGGATCGCTGATTCCATCTGCGGGATGACCCGGTTCTTGCTCCCCTCCGGAATCGTGAACACCATTCCAGGGGCCGCTGGTTCGTCGCGAACCACCATGGCGGCTCCGGCCACAACGGCGACGAGCACGGCTATCGCCGCTATGCTGACGACGATCGTGCGGCTCACTGACCAACCGGACGGCACAATCTTTTCGGCTTCATTTGTGGTTGACATGCTCTTGCCTCAGGCGGGGCGCCGAGAGTCGCTCTCGACGCCCCGGATACGTTCACTACCGTCCGCCATGACCCGCCATGGCCGGAGCACCTCGTGACCAGACGACGGAGACGGTGATGTCGCCGGCGGTGACAGGATCCGCGACACCTTCCTCTGGCGCCTGATTGCCCATGACGATGAGGGACGTGACGGTGATTTCACCAGCCCGCTCAAAAGTCAGCGTCACATCGAAGGTTTCACCAGGAGTCAGATCGCCCGTCAACCCAATCATCATGAGGTGGTATCCGCCTGGCTCGAGAACAACGCTCTCGCCTGCCGGGATCTCGAGTCCATCCTCCAGTGGCCGCATCGCCATCACGCCAGAGACTTCGGCGACTTCGTGGATTTCAATCGTCATCGCGGCGTCCGACTCGGCGGCGACCAGGCGATCCGCCTCCTCGCCGTCGTTGACGATCACCATGAAGACCGCTGCCGTCGACATTGCGATCGGGGACGCCTCGGGGCTGGCCGCCGGGGAGGCCTCCGGCGTTGCAACGGATGACGAGTCCTGAGCCGTGGCCGCACCGGCAAAGGCCGCGCTGGTCATGAGTACGATCGCCAGCCGAATTGCCCACGTACTGTGCAATTTCATTGAAGGTCCTTTCGACATTTAGATGAGATGACGTATGTCTTCCGCGATGGATTCGGGATCGAACCCGTACGGAAACGTGAGGCGAAGGTTGCCGTCGCGATCGACCACGTAAATGAGCGAGGTGTGATCCACAAGATAACCAGTCGCCGAGTTCGGGTATTCGACTTTGGTGGCAATGACGCCATACCCGGATTTTGCTTCTTCGATCTGCTCGACCGAACCCGTCAGGCCAATGAAATCGGGATCGAAGAACGCCAGATACTCTTGCAGCCGTTCGGCGCTGTCCCGCTCGGGATCGACGGTGACCATCAGGAAGTTCACGTTTTCGGCGTCATCCCCCAGCATCTCCTTGACCGCGCCAAAGTCGCTCAGCGTCGTCGGGCAGAGATCCGGACAGGTTGTGTAGCCGAAATAGATGAGCGTGACCTCGCCGTCGAGCGCAGTCAGGTCAAACGAATTGCCGAACTGATCGGTCAGATCGAGCGGCGCCGCAATCTGAGCAGGACTCAACTCTCCGCCTTTGAAGGAGTAGGACGAATCCCGGATACAGCCTGTCATGGCGAGAAGAGCCGCCAGTGCGAATGTCAGACGCAGCCAGTAGGTCATTGAAATTTTCCCTCGTTGTTGCTCGGGTCAGTGCGATCCATACCTCGAACGCCAGTCAGAGGCAGGATGACGGTTGATTTGGAGCTTGCGATCAACGGGGAGGCGGAGGTTCGAGATCGAATCGAGAGGACGTCCGGGACTGCTCGACGTCAGGACGGACAAGCCGGGCGCCCGGTAGCGGTTCCGCGTCAGCCTCACTGGAAGGCAGTGTCCCTTGCTGGCCAAGCACCAGAAATCCCAGGTCGAACGCGTTCATGTTCGGTCGACCATCGTCGTCATTCGGCTCCGAATCCCGAGGCTGGGTAGAGGCGGAGACATGGATCGCATGCTCGGACGTGCTCGCCAAACCATCGATCAGGGCATGAATTTTATGAAGGCCGGCATGATTTTGGGACGCCAGCGTGGCAGCGCCGGAGGAAGCTTGCTCGTCAGGGGGTGCGAACAAGGAGTGCGGCCCATGTGCTTCGGCGCACGTCACTGGCACTGCCAGCACTCCCAGCACCAGAGCAGCAACGGCAAGTCGCGCAAAAAGCAGCAACCGTCGTGGCCCCTGATACTGGGATGTCGTGTCGTTTCCGCGCATACGCATCGCGCTCATCTCCACCGTCGCCACCACGCGGCGACCGATGCCGCGGTTTCTGCCGCGACACGACAATGGTGACAAAGTACCCGCCCACATCCCGCATCAGCCGGACGACGGGTGTGACAGAATCGTGACATTCACTCATTGGCAGGACAGAATCGGTGGCGGGCAAGCGACGTCTGGAGTGAGGTTGTACTATTCCGGACACGCGCGACGCCCCGTTTCGCATCGACAGATGCGAGTCTTGGAGGGAGTGGCGCCAGTGGTGTCTCCCGTGATGTGGGAAGGAGCGCACCGGAGCAGGGCGGCCTCGCCCTACGAATCCGGCCAGAGTCGAAGAGCATGACTGATCTCGCACTATTTCACGGTCCGAACGCCGGCTACGTTCTCGAACTGT
>JBFWRO010000245.1:0-5256 GCA_050248865.1 Thermomicrobiales bacterium
CGACCACGATGACATCGTACGAGCCTGAAGAAGGTGGCACTGGTCGTCGTTGCTCCGGTTTAGCGCCTGTATAGCAAGGAATCGTTCTGGAACCGTATTATCGCAGCGAGCGGGCGACGCGCGAGATGGCGTACTCGCTGCCGTACTCGTTTTGAGGTGTCTGTGCGGAATCTTGCCGGTCGGTTGACCGCTCGCACCAATCAGGAGCTCATGCGCATCGCTGAGTTCTGGCAAGTTGTTGTGGGCGGACGAGATCGACATACGGTCGTTGGCCAGCTCTATCGCGAGATGCGCGAGGTGCGAAGCGCGCGCGACGTCCGGGAGCGCCTGAACGATCGCGAGCGGGCTGTGATACGGCAGCTGGCGCTTGATGACGAGGACGAGCGATCGTGGACCCTGCCTGCCCTGTCCGCGGCTCTTGGCTGGGCTGAGCAGGACACCCGTGAAGTTGCCATCGCACTCTACCGTAAGGGGATTCTCTACCGGGAAGGTGATGATGATGAGCTTCCGGTTGGCGAGTTGCCCCGCGTCTTCCTGCCGCGAGAATTGACGGCGAGCTTTCGCCGCGTTCAAGATGAGATCGATGCGGGCAGCCTCGACCGAGTTCCCTTCCCAGCGCTGCTGGCGCTCCTCGATGACACGGAGATAGATCAGGCGGCAACCGACTGGGGCATCGAGGTGTTGCCTGGATTGCAGGATCGAGAGGAATTGACGCGGCAGCTCGTCCAGGCGATTCAGGAGCCGGATCGGCGTGCGTCAATCCTTGCTGGTCTGTCTGCCGACGCTCGCGATCTCTGGTCGAGGATGATGGAAAGGGATGGGCCTTCGGCGTTGCAGGACATCGTGAGTGAGGTGCGAGCACTCGAAGGAGATGGCATTGCCGCTTCGCAGCGTCGTCGCAATGCAATAGGCCAGCTGGAAGAGCGGCTGCTGGTCTGGCATAGCTACGGACCGGATGAGAAACGCATGCTGTTCACACCAGCGGAGATGCGGCAACGTCGCCGGATGATCGAACGCGAAGCTCGCGCCCCGCAACCCGTCAGTGAAGCGATCGCCGTAGCACCCTGGTTGCATCGCTGGGCAGTGCCCTGGGATCTCATGACGCTCCTGCGCGGAGTGAGCGCCAGCCATCAGCAGGAAGTGAGCCTCATTGCGCCCTCGCGCACCTGGCTGGAGCAGATTGCGGCACGTCTGTGGATTGCAGGGGGAGAGGACCAGACACTCAATTACCTCACCTTTCTAGCGGCTCTTGGGCAAAACGAGAATGTCCTGCAGGTGGAGGAAGCCGCCGACGCGCGTGTGCAACCTGGGCGCTCATGGAAGCACTGGCGTTCCTACTCGTTTTCCGAGCAATTTTCTCATCTGGTCTGGTGGTGGACTGCCAGTCCGGACTGGAACGAGTGTGCCGTGCGGACGGATGTGATCGTTCGAAACGCTGCTCTCCCGCAATTTCGCCGCAAACTCCTGGCGCTCATCGACCAGCTGGAAGCAGGTGAATGGTTCGAGTGTGAGGCGGTGGGCCGATGGATTGCCGAAGTCGATCCAGACATTCTGGGAGAGGATGCGGCGATAGCGACTGCGGCTTCGTTCGACGTTCCAGCGGGTCACCCCGAATGGGGCAAACGTGCGACGAGTCTGGTCATTCAACGGGAGCTCGAGACGGCGCTCACGTGGTTTGGATTCATCGAAACCGGGACCGTCGATTCAGGCAGGCAGGTTATGCGAACGACGGATGCGCTCCGGGCAATACAAAGCGAAAATGCGGTCGTCGACGATGCACAGCCTGCCGGACCAGCGATGCTCATGCTCGGGGATGGGACGATCGAACTCCGCATTCCTTCCCCAGTTCGCGTCTGGGCGCTATCGGCATTTGCCACACTTGTGCACTTCCGTCCGGCGCCGACTTATCGCATCACAGAACAAAGTCTGCGTCGTGCGCTTTCCCAGGGGCCGGTCGTCGGAGACGTCATCTCGTATCTTGAGTCGGAAACGGGTGAGGCTCTTCACGCCACTGTTCGGGAGGATTTCGAGAAATGGGCCCAGTCTGAGCGAGCAGTGCGCGTGCGGAGGCTTATCGAGCTAACCCCGGACAGTGAATCTGAAGAGGAGCGACTCCGCACGCTGTTGCGGGAGGGCGGCTGGGACCTGGACGATCATGGGCGTGGTTTGCAGGTTCTGTTGAGTGAAGAGGCTTCCGCCGATCAGCAGCACGAGGCATTGATCACGATACTTCGGCGATCCGGTTACCAGATAAAACAGTACAGACCGCCTGATCGGCCACTTTCGGAGAATGGCGAATCAGGCGGCCCATGATGTTGCGTGCAGGAAGCCTCGTTTAGCTCTGCTCCAGTTCGGTTGTAATCGGCTCCAGGCGCTCCAGCGCCCGGTTGATGAGCTGAAGATCGTCGAGACCAAGTTTGACGAGTGATGCCTCGAGCTCGCTTGCAAGTGACTCTGTGGCGACCTTGGATGCTTCGCGTCCACTCTCTGTAAGCGTCAGCATCACGCGGCGCCGATCATCAGTGCTATTGATCCGCCGGACGTATCCTCGTCGCTCAAGACGGTCGATGAGGCCCGTCACGACTGCCGGCGTAACATGCAGTCGCTTGGCGACATCGCCGAGTGTGGTGACCTCGTCCTCGATCATCGTGAGTGCGGAAAGTTGCCGAAGACTGAGGCGAAGCTCATTCGCGCTCGATGAAACGGAAGACTCCGCCCACCGATTCAGCCTTGGCACCAGTTCCAGAATGTCTTCCGCGGCCGAAGATGCCGCTGCTGCCTTGCCGGTAGCCATACACTTCTCCCTAAACATAATGTAAAACCAGCCACGCCGGGCGAGCGCCTCCGTTCGTCTTCCCGACAATGGCAGTCTAACACCGTATTGTGTGCGTTGTATACCCCTCTGAGAGGTTCTCATAAGCATACGGTATCGCTACAACACTATCGGATTGGAGAAGCAAAAAGGAAGTGGTTCGACTGGGCTAGAGCGGTTCGCTGCGGGCACAAATAGCGCATACTACCCGGAACAGGAGGGCAGCCGTGCCGGACGCCGTACGCCAACGAGGTCTCTCACAAACCAGAAATATTCTTTCTCTGATCCTGTTTGCGTTAGCAGGTGTCCTGCTCGTTGTCGCCATTTATCTCTTCTGGGAAGATCGCAATCAGGAGCAGACTCCAGCGGCTCCAAGTTCGATTCCTGGTCAGGCCCAGCTCAAAACGGTCCATGATGCGCTCGCCACCAATTTTGAGGTCGAATATGGACGGGAAAGCGCGCGGGTCGATGGTTTGACGCCTGTCGGCCAGCAGTTGCTCTTGGACGGACAGTCGGCATTTGTCTTCATTTTTCCCGATCCTGATGAGCGTGAACTGGAAATGCAGGACATCGATGCGACTGAAGTCGAGCTCGTCGACTCCTTCGGGGATTCGATTACTTCTGAATCCGTCTCGGTCTCCGAAGGGAGCAATGTTGTCGTCATGGCGGTCGGCGTGGACGATGACGTTGCAGCGTCGGTTGACGAGGCCGTGGCCACCATACCCTGAGGACATGGACCGGACTGAACAGGACATGTCTGATTCAAGCGTGGGTGACCCCGAGTCAATCGCTCCTGACGATCCCGAGCACGGTCGAATAGGCTACGGAAACATCGCGAAGTACAGTCCCACACTGCTTGGGCTGTTCATCGTCGCAATCGTGGTCTTCATGGGGTGGCGCGAGTGGCGCCCGGAGGACGATTTGCCGCGCGTCGGTGCGCTGGTCGATCGCCCCGCACCGATGTTCTCGTTGACCCTGCTCAGCGGGGAGGAGATTGGGAATGCGTCACTCCTGGGGAGCGCCGTGGCCCTGAATTTCTGGGGTTCGTGGTGTGCGCCCTGTGAAGCGGAGATGCCGGCCCTGGACAGAGTCCACGCCGAAATGGGGACGGATGGGGGGATGGCGGTCATCGGCGTCGGAATCAAGAATGACTTCGAACCAAACGCGCTGGCGATGATCGATGAACTGGGGATTCGCTATCCGATCGGCCGGGACACCGCCGGCGATGATCCACAGCGGGGACCCGTCGAGCAGGCATTTGGCGTGACGACGTATCCCACCACAGTCTTCCTGAGGCCGGATGGAACGGTTTTTGCCGTGCGCATCGGTGAAATGTCGGAAGACGAGATTCGCGACTACCTCGTTGGCGCCGCCACGTAGGCAGCGTCATCGTCACGTCTTCCTAAACCGCAGCGGCGACCCCGACTGGAACCCTGGTCAACCAGTTGGCATAGCGGTCGTTTCTGCCACGAACTGTGTCGAAAAACGTCTCCTGAAGCGCACTGGTGACCGGACCGCGAACTTTTTGACCTATCGGCCGTCCGTCGATCGATTCGATCCAGGCGATTTGAACGCCTGTGCCGCAGAAGAATGCTTCGTCAGCCAAATAGAGTTCGGTGCGATCGATCTCCCGAACCTCTGAAGGGATGCCGGCATCCTGGGCCATTGCCAGCACCGACCGGCGAGTGATGCCCTCCAGGATGTCACTGGAGAAAGGCGGGGTGATCAGCACACCGTCTCGCACCATAAAGAGATTGCAGGAACTCCCTTCGGCGATCTTTCCTGCGGTGTTCAGCATGATCGCCTCGTCACCGCCCTTTTCCTCAGCTTCGTCTTTTGCGAACGCCGAGTTGACGTAGGACCCGGAGAGTTTGCCGCGACTGGGAATCGCGTTGTCCGGAATACGGAACCACGACGAAACGATGGCCTTCTGGCCCCGTTCGAGGGTGAGATAGTCCCCCATGGGCATCATGTAGACAGCGAACTCATCGCCAATGCCCAGCAATCGGGGCGTCAGCTGAACAGCCGGTTTGTAGATGAATGGACGGATATAGACATCCCCACGGTGACCATTGCGGGCGACAAGGTTGGTGATAATCGCGGCAACATCATCGGCTCCATACGGCAGCTCGGCGCGAAGAATGCGAGCGGAGTTCAACAGGCGGCGTGAATGGTCTGGTAGACGGAAGATATTCACACTCTCGCCTGTGTGATCGAGATAGCCCCTGATGCCTGCGAATGCGCCGGTCCCATACTGAACGCAGTGGGTGCCGATGCTTATCGTGGCCTCCGAAAACGGCACGACCTTGCCCTCAAAAAACGCGTATTCGAGCATGCCGTGTTCCATCGTTCTGAACCCCTTGTAACTGTCGTAACGTTGGGCGGTTTCTTGCAGCCACAGGCTGCGATTCATTAGTCCAATGGCCGATTATTGCATATTCTTG
>JBFWRO010000246.1:0-5255 GCA_050248865.1 Thermomicrobiales bacterium
CCAGCCGGTGGAGCCGCTATAGGTGACCCGGCAATAGCCGTACGCCGTGGTTCCAGTCAGCGTGACGCTCGCGCCACTGGGCACGACCAGAAGACCGCCGTAACCGAGACCCGCACCCGATCGCAGGTTGAGGGAAGCGGAGGTCCTCGCGGTTCCACCTCCCGCCGAACTCGTCGAGTCGCTGCTCGATCCGCTCTGGGGTGCGCTACTGCTCAGGTAGTCCACATAGGCCCAGCCTGCGGTCCCGCTATAGGTTACCGATCGCCAGCTCCCGGAGCTTTGCCCGGTGAGCGTCACGGCTGCTCCGTTGGGCATGACCCGCAAAACGCCATAATTCGTTCCGGCCCCCGAGCGCAAGTTGAGCGTGCCGCCAACGACGTACATCGTGACGCCGGAGGTCGATCCCGTCGATGAACCGCTGGAGCTCGATGCTCCCGGATCGGCGCCGGAGTCGAAGCGTATGAACGTTCCGGATGCCCAGCCAGTGCTGCCGCCGTACGAAACGGGATAGTACCCACTGACGCTTTTCCCGGTGACGGTGATGCGAGCTCCAGAAGGAATCACGGTGATGACGCCGCTGGACAACGACGACGACGATCGCATGTTCAGGCCGGTAGTCGTCGCGGCGTTGCCACCGGTGGATCCCGTGGAACCATCGGAACCCGTCGTCGACCCCGATGAGCCGCCACATGCTTCCGAGTGCGTGATGCCTGCCTGCCAGAGCATCGTCACGGTGACGGTCGTAATGCCTGCCGAAGTTGGCAGACCAAGCGCTTTCCATGTTCCGCCCGCGATGTCGATGCCCGCGGCGTAGCGATAGACGCTCTGAATGTTGTGCCCGACATCGCTAATGCCAGCGCCGAAACCGAAGTTCGCTCCATCGCGCGCGTATTCCGCGGCCGGAATGCCCTGAGGAACGTCGTATTCCCGTTGACTTTGAGGCGCCCACCAGTTGTCGCGAACGAAAAGCGGTCCCCGGTCGTGAACCGGAGCGACCGTGCATTTGCCGGTCGTATTCGACACGATCTTGACCCAGCAGAGGCCGTCCGACTCAGCACAGGTCGTCTGCGGACCGTAACGCCCATCTGTCCCGGTGCCTGTGGCGACCCACGGACAGGAGGATTCAGTGCACGCCGGAAGCGCGACGAGATTATCGTTCGCGGTGATCCAGTGGCCACTCGAAGCCTGGGTGCCGACCTGACCGTCGGTCCCTTCAGCAAACACCGAAGCCACGACCTGATAGGCGCCGCCGCCAAGATTTGCCGTGCTGGAAATGGGTTGCGAGGATTGCTGTTCCGGAGCCGCCAGCCCGACGCCCGGGAGCAGTGAAAACGAGACAACCATGACGAATATTGCCGTCTGCAAACGACGTGTGCCTCCGGGCACAGTGCCATAGCGCCTCTTCATCCCTCTGCGCACGGCCATCCCCCTTTCCTCAGTGGATCGTGCGATTCGGTATGGTCGACGACGTGCGGGACGCTGTCGATGCGCGCTAGCTAACCACAGGGACTCGCCGGTGCGCAACTGTTTGTACAGCGTGAGCTCGTTGCTGGGAGTTCCCTGGGACACCGAAGTCCGGTTGCTTCAGGGAGAAACGCCACATGGCCGCTCCGAAGAGCGGCCATGCGAACAGTGCTATCGATTTCTCGGAAGCTTACTCCTCGGAAGAAGCAGTCTCCGGATTCACCTGGCGCAGATACTTGCCGGCGAAGTACGCCGCGGCAGCGCCGACGGTTGCCACTCCGAGGATGCCGGTTGAGCTGCTCGAGCTTCCGGTGCCAGTGCTCGGCATCGTGGTCACATACGTGCCGCCACCGGTGTAGCCGCCACCATCGTGGCCGCCCTTCTTCGGCGGATATGGCTTGTAGTCATCATCATCGTCGTCGTGCGGCGGATAGTAATCATCGTCGTCGTCGTCGTGCGGCGGATAGGAATCATCGTCGTCATCGTCGTGTGGCGGATAGGAATCGTCGTCGTCATCGTCGTACGGCGGTCCGGTGTCATCGTCGTCGTCGTCATACGGCGGTCCAGTGTCGTCGTCGTCATCTTCGATAATGATCGGCGGCAGTTGATCGTCGTCGTCATCATCGGACGGTGGGATGATATCGTCGTCATCGTCATCGGGATCGACGGCCATGGCGCTCTCACTGAGAACGATGCCGGAAACGACAGCTCCCGTTCCGCCCAGCAGCCATTTGAGCACGGTGCGGCGGTCGGCATCTTTCGCCAAGCCGCTCGTCAGATCAAATTCCTTTTCGTCCATGGTTCCTCCCCAGAAAGCCTACGGCCAAACCCAAACCCGTGACTGAAGCGCAAACTTCATTCCCAATCCTACGTCAACTCTATGCAATTCGCAACTGGTTGTGAGGTCAGATTTATATTCCCCCGAAGAATCCTCTTTTCGCATTTGCGATGCGTACGTTCGGAGGTTTAGCTGGGATTAATGTATTTGCGGGAAGTTTACGTTCGGAACTTGTACAGTGTTGTGCCGCGGCGGCAACATCGCGCCGCATTCGCCCAATTAGCGAGAACTCCCGACGCTTCGTATGCTAGTGCCGAAAAGTCCACGCTCTTTTCGTGTGTGCCGTGGCGTAACCATGGCTGCCGCGGAAGGTTCCTGTCTGTTGAGTCAGGAGCTGGGTAAGGAGCGCAGCCGGCAATGAACGTGCTTTTTGGCGGTGTTTTCTTTCTGCCAAACAGGCGAATGAGGAGTAGTGATCCGAAATGGCAGAGCGCACAACGGTTTCCGGGCAGCTGACGAACATGCATCTTCCGATGCGAACAATTCCCCTTCTGGATGGCAGCGGGCCACTCGATCGATCAGCGCTTGCCGACCTGGCAGCCGAACGGCTGGCGGCCGGCGCGCGTTGGATTGCCCGAACCCAGGGAGCGGATGGTCGGTACGCTTATCACTACACGCCCAGGAACGACCGGTTCGATCGACAGACATATAACGAAGTTCGCCATGCGGGAACCACCTATAGTCTGTATCAATGTTTCGAAATCGGCAGGGATCGGTCGTGGCTCGACGCGGCAGACCGGGCATGTCAGTGGATTCGTGAATCGAGTGTCGAGTCGCCGCACGGGGGCTTGGCTTTTGCCTTCGAAGGTCGTTCCAAACTCGGAGGTCAGGCGCTGGCGATCGTCGCCCTGCTGGAGCGTCGCCGGGTGCTCGACGACGCGGGTCTCGATGATCTCGTGGCCGAGCTGACAACCTTTATGGCCGCAATGGAGCAGATCCAATCGCCAGGTCAGTATTTCAATTCGTATATGACCGCCACCGGTCGGCTGATGATGGCGCCGGCCTCGGACTACTACCCGGGTGAAGCGCTGCTGGCGCTCACCAGACTGGCGCAGCATTTTCCCGATGGGCCCTTTCTCGAACAGGCTGTCCGTGCCGCCAATTTCCTCGTATTCGAGCGCGACGGAAACATCCCGCAATCCGGCGTTCCGCGTCACGATCACTGGCTGGCCATGGCCCTCAGCGAGCTGTACCCCCTCCATCCGGAACCGGCATACGCGACAGTGGCCTACATGCAGGCCGACGCGATGATCAGGAGTCAGATTCCTCCGTCGCATCCGAACTGGCTGTTGATCGGCGCGTCCCGTCGGGGCAACTCGGCAAATTTCACTTCCACGGCAACAAAGTGCGAAGCGATGAATGCCGTCTGGAGTCTGGCGTCCTACATCGGTGACGACGAGATGATCGCCAAAGTCTCGGAAGCGGCTTTGCGCACTGCCCAGTTCCTGATGCGCGTGCAGTATGACGAGACGGTCTCCCGGAACTTCCCCGTGCCTGAGCATGTTATCGGCGCCTGGCCGCAGGATGAGAAGGATTCACTCGTACGTGTCGATTTCGTGCAGCACAACATCTCCTCATTGGTCGGTGCCTATCATCTCGTTCGTACCGGTAGAATGCCCGTCGCTTCACAGGGGAGCGCGTCAGGGGACGACGGAGCGCTGATCAGCGTCGCGCAGATCGAAACGTTGCCGGCAGGAAACCGCTGGTCGGATGCACCGGTCGTTCACCTGGTACTCGATTCCCGTCGAATGCTCGGGAAGGAAGTCGTCCCGTTCAAATACGTGGCGGAGCGTCTGGGGCAGCTGGTCGGTGGAATGGCGGATGGTGACGACGCTCCTCAGCAACCGCAGAATATTGGCGAAGTGATGGGCTATCTGATTCTGGGCCTGCAAAAGCTTGGCGGCTGGGACGTCACCTCGGCAGGCGCCAGTCAGCAAAAGGACGGAATCTATGATGTCTTTGCCGCGATCGAAGATGACAGCGCCGGCAAAGCCACAGCCGAGCTTGCCGCACGGGCGTTGAACGACATGTTGCACGGCCGTACGCACTCGGAAACGTTTGTGGCGGATTTCGAGCGGATGGTGATGAAACCCGGGTTCGGGAGTTGATCGTCAGCGCCTTGGCGTCCGGCGTTTCGCAGTCGTGGAGCAAACACTGAAACCTCTCTGGCCTTCTTCAAAGGAGATCCCGCATGGTAACCGGCACTGATCGCCCCGCTCCTCACCTGCCCGACGCTGTTCCATGGGTGCTCGACGGAGAGATGGCCCTCGAACGGGATACGCTCGCAACGCTCCTCCTCGAGCGGATTACCCTCGGCGCGGGATGGCTGACGCAGGCAACCGGCCCGGACGGATCGTTTACCTATTACTACCGGCCCGCCAATGATCGCGTCTACATGGACGACTACAACGATGTCCGCCACGCCGGCGTGACTTACTCGATGTTTCAGGCGTTCGAGGTGCTCGGTGATCCCGCATTGCGGGAGGCTGCCGAGCGGGCTGTGGGGTGGATCGACGCCGCCAGTTCTGCTACGCCTCATGGCGGAAAGGCTTTTGGTCTCAACGACCTGGTCGTGCTCGGGGGACAGGCCCTGGCGCTGATCGCCGTCCTGGAACGCCGTCGCGTGCTTCAGGACACCCGCTACGACGACCTCATTGCCGATCTGGCGATTTTCATGGACCTGATGCAGCTGCCTGGCAAACCGGGGCAGCATTATGAGTTCTATCGGCCAGAGAAAGATCGGTTCCGCACGACGTCCGGGCCGTCGTACAGCCCGGGCGAGGTTTTGCTCGCACTTTGCCGGCTGAGCCAGCATTTCCCTGATGGACCGTTTCTCGATGCCGCCGAGAGAGTTGCCCAATACCTGATTTACGGGCGAGACGGAGACATTCTGGCCGCCGGCAAAGCCGCGGGCATGGATCACTGGATGGCGTTGGGCCTGAGCGAGTTGTAT
>JBFWRO010000247.1:0-5253 GCA_050248865.1 Thermomicrobiales bacterium
GTCATACTGGGGACGGCATTGCCGGAAGTGCCGATTGGCAAACTGGAAGAAATCCTCCATCGCGAAAGCCTGGAGCTCCTGGGACTGGCTTGATGAATCTCACACCAAACGATTTGCGCCAACAGTTACGAGGCGTCATTGCCTTTACACCCACTCCTTTTCACGAGGATGAACGTGTCGACTATGACGCCCTCGCTCAGCAAATCAACAGGCTGATCATCAACGGCGCGCATGTTGTGGTCGTCTGCGGCGGTGTCGGCGAGTATGTATCGCTCACTCTCGATGAATACCGCGAATGCATCGCCGTGGCGGCCGACGCCGCGGGCGGAAGGGTGCCGCTGCTCGCGGGCATCGGCCACAGCACGCGAATCGCCTGCGATCTGGCGGAGTTCGCGGCGACCAAGAGCGTCAGCGGGTTGATGATCAATCCGCTCTATTTCATCGAGCCACCGGATGAAGGGTTGATCCGGCACTATCAGTCGATGGCCAGCGCTTCACGCCTCGGCATGATGATCTTTTCCACGAAGGGGCAGGTATACGGTCCCGATCTGATCGAGCGCCTTGCGGAAATCGACGAAATCGTGGCGTTGAAGGACGAATGGGGCGACCTGAAGCTCTTCGTCGAAACGCGGGAGCGGCTTGGCGATCGTCTGACCTGGATCAACGGCATGGCCGAGACACTAACGGTGCCCTACTTCGCGGCGGGCGCGCAGGCGTTCACCTCGGGCATCGTCAACTTCGCGCCGAATGTCGTGCTCGATGTGTGGCGGCTGGCATCGACGGGCAAGACAGTGCAGCTGGAATCGCTGATTGCTCAGAAAATACGCCCAATTGCCAAACTACGGGAAAAGCGTAAAGGCTACTCGGTTGCCGTAATCAAGGAAGCGATGCATCTTCTCGAGTATTGCAGCAACACCGTCCGCTCACCACTAATGCCGATCCTCGACGAAGACCGGGAGCACCTGCAGGCGATTCTCACCGACCTCGGCATTCTCACCGAACCGGCAACTGACGAATAGCGGCGCCATCCCCGGCTAATCGGACGAAACAGGACCCCAGTCGTCGAACATCGCCACCAGACACTCGCACAACGCGGCCGATTCGCGCATTTCGTCGCGCAGCGTCGCAATGAGCTCCAGTTTGCCTGAACCACCGCTGGACTGAACAGCCATCAGCCGAGTTGCCGCTTCGTTTCCGGCCCGGTTGAGGTAGGCAGCGGAGAGTGCCAGCGCTTCCATTTCGTTCGGTCTGGGAGGGGAAAAAACGGGGACAAGCGGTCGTGATGCCATGATGCGCCTCCAGAATCAGCTCGCGTCGTTGCGACGCGTGGCGAGCCGGTTGGACGGGACAGATCACAAATGCCGGCTCACCAGGCGTCGAATAGATCATATGTTCTCCTCCGCTCGTTGTCAAACATCCCCGCAAGGTCAGTGATCCCGCATATCGCCGGCGCCGGGGTGACCGATTCACAACATTGGACGATATGGTGGCGTGTGCTCCGGTCATCCTTCGATCATCGACCGCCATCGCTCCAGAGAACCCGGAACACGAAATGGGATCCGGGTGGTCACCCGGATCCCGAAAAGCTCCGTCGAACGACGGTCGTTCAGGCTGCCGGCGGCGAAACAACGGCGCAGGCAATGCGAGCGCCGCTATTCCCGGACGGATCTGTGGCCAGATCATCGGGATCTGCATGGATCACCAGCGCGGTGCCATCAGCGTCGGCCAGGCCGAACTCACCATCGTCGAACGTGGCATCCCCCAGTCCGCCAAGGAAGAGGGCGTTGCCATTGGCGTCGACCACCAGATTGCCGAGGTCGCCAGCGTGACCGGGATGCGTGGTTCCCGCAGGGTTGAAGTGCCCGCCGGCCTGAGAGAACGTATTTTCCCCGGCGGGGTCGCAATTCCCGGTCTCGTGCAGGTGCAGCCCGTGCTCCCCCTCCGCCAGACCCTCGACCATGATCGAAAGCTCTGTGGCGCCCTCGCTGGTGGCAACCGCCAGCATTCCGATCTGCGTCCCCTCCGCATCGAGTATGGGGGCAATGACGTGAACTGTTACTTCGGAAGATTCCTCATCCTGGGCTCGAACCGAACCACTTGTGGACAGAAGACCAATCATCAGCAATCCAACCGACAGAAATCCGAATTTTCTCATCGACGTTCCTTTCATTGACTCGACGTTGACGCGTTCTCCACCTGTGCTTCCTCGATCTTGAACCTCCTTTCCACCGGTAGGCGCACTGGGCTCCGGGCGATCGCCCGGGGCGACGACTCTTCACTGTTTTTCGGATACAAGACCGGCGGCCCGCTACACGATGCGCTCGATGGCGAGGAAGGTGAGCGCCAGTCCAGCCAGACTCGGCACCGCCAGGGCGACACGTGCGATCCAGTTGGAGGCAAAGGTGGCGCCGATGGAGAACCTGTTGACCAGCCATTGGCCACACACAGCCAGGACAGGCGCAATGAGGAAGAGCTGCAGGGGAGGGAAAAACAGGAGCGCCAGCACTCCCATCAAGACAGGCAGCATCGCAAAAACCATCGCCAGTGAAGCCAATCCCCTGCGTGGCGAGAGCCGGCCTCCAGGCAAATCGCCGGGAATCCGGCGATCCATGCGATCGAACAGTGGCGCGATCATCAATCCAAAGATCAGCGGCAGAAAGGTAAAGAGGCAAACGTTGAGTCCTACAATGCCGAAGCGCTCGTAGTCGCGATTCTTCCCGCCTTCGAGCGTGACGAATCCACAAACGGCAAAGAAAACCAGTCCGCTCGATACTGCCCTCCGCCACCCAGAGGACGGCAGCAGTGAAGCGATCGCTGCATACCCGACGCCAAGCGCCACGCCGAAGAATCCCCCCGTCAGCATCAACTCGAAGGTGCCGCTGAGAGTGACCTGCCCGACGGTTTGCAGGTTCTCGGTCGTCGCGCCCTGCAGCTCATCGGCGGACATCATCGCCGCCAGGCGCATCGCCAGCCGACCGCCACCGCCCAGCACCAGAAATCCAACGCCGAACCCGGTAAGCGCTGCAATACTCAACTGGCGAACGAGTTGTCGACTGCGACTGGAGATCCTGCTTTTCGACGACGAAGGGGGCGCTGCAAACGGCTCGCTGGTCGCTGTGGCATGTGCAGCTCCGGCAATTTCGAGGTCGATGGAGCTCCACATACGCGCGATCGTCTCGACATCAGGGGGAGGAACGTCATCTGCGCCATACAGACCGGTGATCACCTCGACATCCTCCGGCTCGATCTCCTCCGAGCCCAGTGTGCCGCTCTCCTGTAAGGCGTCCCATAATCGGCCGAGAAGTTCGTCCCGATGGGGAGACTTCCCCTGGTCCCTAACCGGCAACATCGTATTCCTCCGAACATCCCTCGCGGTCACGCAGCATGACCCGTCGCAACCTGGCGATCGCTCTCGACTGAGCGGTATCGACCGAAGCCCTCGACCGACCGAGAACGTCTGCGATTTCTGTTCCGTTCAGGCCTGCCAACCGCAGTTCCACGACTTGACGCTGGTCGGGGGTCAGCATCGAGAGAAGCTGAACAACGGAGTGACGCTGCTCCCGTTCCAGATATGCGGCCTCGGGCGTCGGCTCGTGGCTTTCGAGCTCGAACGTTTCGTCGAGCGACGCGTGGTCCCGGTGACCGCGGAGTTCATCGATCAGCGTGTTCCGGGCAATCGCGAACAACCACGAGCGGAACCGCCAGGCATCGCAGGTATGGAGGCTGGTGAACGCCTTGATAAAGATCTGACTTGTCAGATCGGCCGCGAGTTCGGGAGACCCGACGCGGCGCAGGCAAAACCGGTAAACCGCGTCGACATGCAGACGGTAAAGCGACTCGAACCTGGACCTGTCAGATTGAGCCTGGCCCACCAGCTCGGCGACGATCTCTCGCTCGCCCGACGACGGAAGAACTCCAGCCGTGCTGGGCAGGACGACTGCCAGTTCCTCAGTCGAAGACGGCTCGGACATTACCGTGCTCATCATCCGCGCTCCATGCCACGTGCCGGAGGCCCATGCATACGGTGTGGTATTGATGGAGACGCTGGATCTGCCGATATCTTACAGGCTCGGCATCACCACTCTGTGAAGAAGGTGCACGTGCGAGATTAGGTATGCTGGACCACGATTCGATTGCCTGAGGGGAAGACACCACATGAGCCAGCGCACTGAAGACTTTCTCACGGCGTTCAATGAACTCGAGCAGTTCTTGCGAGATTCGACGAATTCACGCCGCAATGTGCCGTTTGGTGGTCTCATTTCACGGGCCGGTGACGCCAACGCCGCGGTTCGGTCGTATGCGCGCGACTTGCGCGAATGGGCTGATCTGCGCAATGCCGTCGTGCACGAACATCCGCGCGGACAGGTCATCGCCGAAATCACACCGGATGCGTTGACGGAGTTTCAGCGCCTTGCACAACTGATTATGGCGCCGCCTCAGATCTTTCCCCGTTTTCAGCGGGACGTGCGGGTGTTCAAGGAATCCGATCCGCTGACCGAAGCGGTGGACGATCTCTGGCGCGAAGGCTATTCCCAGGTCGTCGTCCGCAAGGACGGCGAGATGACCCTCCTGAGCTATGCCGGCATCACCCGCTGGATGGGCGACGCCATCGACGGAACCATCATCGATCTCGCTGGCGCGACAGTCGGCAGCGCATTGTCCTTCGAGGAAGCTGGGGGCATTGGGTTTCTGGCGCGTGGCGCATCGCTCTTCGACGCGCGTGAGCTCTTTCAGCAATTCTCCAGGCAACGTGAGCAGCGGCTGCGGGTGCTGGTGATTACTGAGCACGGCAAAGCCAGTGAAGCCCCGCTCGGACTCATGACTGCTTCCGACATCATCGTCGCTGAAAGCGAATTCCTCGGCGGATAGCCCCCGCACCAGTCGTTCTTCATTCCTGTCGACTCAGTATGTATACGTCGTCGCTCGAGGGTATGACGTAGGCTCAAATACGTCGAAATCGACAGGCCGTCACCTTTCCAGATCCCCACAATACCGTCGCTGGGAGATATGGTCGCTTCCAGGTAGTGGGTCGTAATGGAAAGGGAACAAGACAGTGGGTAATCGGTTTCGGAAAGTGATGTTTGCCGCGTTGATTGCGGTGATATTCGGGGTGGTCTCGTTTGGCGCGCCTCAGGTTTCCGCGCAGGAAAGCGTGTATTCCGATGATATGAGCAACCCGGCGTTTGGGCTTTTTTCTCAGAGTTCTCCTGATCCCAGTCAGTACAGTTATCAGTACAAGAACGGCCAGTTCAT
>JBFWRO010000248.1:0-5240 GCA_050248865.1 Thermomicrobiales bacterium
CAATCCCGGCGACGATCTTTCTGATTCAGCGTTTCCCCAAGCTCTTCACGTCTGCGTTTTCAGCACTGTGACCGGCGGCTCACCACTAGGGCCGCCAGCCGAGTTGCGGCCAACGGAGATCCACTTGCCAGTCCGATCCTCCTCTCCACGAATAGATCTCGAAAAGACCTCGTGACGAGATCGCTGAAACATCCTTCGGTTCCCATTCGTCTTCTCGACAGGAAAAAGTGCCAGGGACAGCTATCCCAAAAATGTCTACTTCCACCGAGTAGGCCAAAAAGCTGCCATCGGCTGATAACTGGAACCCAGGTCACCCAGGTTGTCAAGGTGCCTCAGGTTCCAGTAATCGTCTGCTGGTGTTCTTCGATTATCGACTGCAACGTGCCCAGGAGGTCCTCCTCCGCCTGGACAACGGCCCGAAACGCGTCATCGAGTTCGCTGGAAGTCAGCGTTTCCATGTCATGCTCAGCCATTGGCAACGCTTCGTACCCCTCCATCCGGTTTGCCAGCGTTTCGAGTTCGGAGGCCAGCAACGCATGGCGTGCGACCAACTCAGCGTACGCAGCGAATTCCTCTCGCCCTTCCTGCTGTCCTGGATCGAGCGAAAGGGTGTGGCGGTCGAGCATCGTGGCCATCGCGGACATCAAACGGCCCATGGCCAGCGGCAAAACCGAATGCGCGGCCAACCCTTTGCCACAGGTCCATTCCTCTGCCATGGGTAACCTCCTGAGGTTCTGTCGACCAGCGTCATCTGGTGCAGTATCTTGCAACAGACAGAGAGCGAGGTGAAGACTGATGGGCCATCGAAGGGCCAATGCCGAAACGAGTCCGGAACCAGTCATCTTCGTCGTCGATGATGATTCCGCCACGTTGCGACGCATCGAGCGAGATCTCGAACGCCGATTCGGCCGCGACTACCGTATCGTCACCGCACCATCCCCCGACGCCGGAATCAGAACACTCGAACGTCTGGCCGCGAGCAGAACACCGGTCGCCATTCTCTGTGCCAGTCTGCAAATGAGCGCGATGCGTGGCACCGACTTCCTCGAACGTGTCGCCCCGTCGCATCGGGACGCCAGGCGCATTCTGCTGGTGACAATGACCAGACGAGGCGGCTATCCACGCGATGGCGCGCTGGCCGATCTGCAGCGATCGATTGCGCTGGGCAGAGTCGAAATCATCATTCCCAAGGGCTGGCACTCGCCTGAAGAATGGTTTTATCCTCACATTCAGCAAGCGCTCAGCGACTGGGCCGGGACGCACCTCCCTCACAAGGAAGTGGTGCGGATTGTCGGCGATCCATGGGATCCCGCCACCCATAACCTTCGCGACATTCTCGACCGGAATGGCGTACCGTCCGGTTTCTATGCGGCGGAGACACATCAGGCGCACCAGCTGCTCGAGCTCGTGGCTGCTGAGGGAAAACCTCTCCCCGTCGCCATATTCCAGGATGGTTTTTCGTTGTCTCGGCCGACGCATCTCGATGTAGCCAACGCGCTGGAAGCGCAGATTCGCCCGGACGACATGATCTACGACCTTGTGATCCTCGGGGGTGGTCCCGCCGGTCTGGCTGCCGCCGTATATGCCACATCGGAAGGTCTTTCGACCCTCGTCGTCGAACCGGAGGCATTTGGCGGACATGCCACCGATAGCTCCAGAATTCGCAATTACCTCGGTTTCGCGGAAGGGGTGAGCGGAAATCGCCTGGCGGCAGGGGCCTATCGTCAGGCGTTGCTCTTTGGCGCCGACTTTCTCGCTATGCAGCGGGCCACATCGATCACGCTGGTCGACGGGCATTTTGAGATTGCACTGTCAGACAGCCCACCTGCGGTTGCCCGCTCAGTGGTCGTGGCTATCGGCATGCAATATCGGCAGCTGCAGCTCCCCGCCCTCAACCGATTCGTGGGAGCGGGTGTTTACTATGGATCGTCGATGGTCGAAATGCCGGGAATGGCGTCGAAGCATGTCGTTGTCGTCGGCGGCGGCAACTCCGCCGGACAGGCAGCAACCCACCTTTCGCGCTATGCTGAAACGGTGACAATGCTCATTCGTGGAACGTCGCTCGATCGCGACATGTCCAGCTATCTCGTCGAGGAAATCGGCGAAACGCGGAATATCGAGGTGATGCTTCAGTCACAAGTCACCGGCGCAGAGGGAGAACATCGCCTGGAAAGCCTGATCGTCCAGCACATTCCCAGCGGCACTGAGCGCAGTCTCGCAGCCAGCGCGGCGTTTCTCCTGATCGGAACGGATTCCTGTGCCCAGTGGCTGCAGGGTTCCGTCGAAATGGATGAGCGAGGCTTCATCAGGACGGGCCGGGACCTCTCGATGGACTCCTGGCCTCTTTCCCGGGCCCCTCACCCTTTCGAAACGAGCCTGCCCGGTGTCTTTGCCGTAGGAGATGTGCGGTCTCGATCCCTGAAGCGTGTGGCAGGCGCCGTCGGTGAGGGATCGGTCGCTGTAGGGTCAGTACGTCACTGGCTGGCCGAGGGGCGAGAACATCTGCCGGCGACACATGTATAGTGATTGAGGGTGCGGGCCTGTCTGGCCTGTCGATGAGCGAGTCTGTGAACGCGCCGGCATTCACGTGGGCCAGGAGTGGTACGCATTCGGCTCAGCTTTCCGCCGCGACACAAAGTGGGTGATGTCTTGCAAAGCTGAGACCATCGCAGCACTCGCTGGCGCGCAATCCTGAACAGCCATTGAAAACGGCGAGAACAGCCGATGCTCCAACATCCATCCGTACATGCAAGTGACCTCTCCCAGCCGCCAGCGATTCTTGTGGTCGATGAGGATCTCGCCGAGCTCGAGCGAACAATGCTGGATCTGGGCCGGCGGTTTGGCCACGATTATCGTGTCGCCGCCGCTTCATCGGCGTTCGAAGGTCTGGCCATGCTCGATCAACTGGCAGCCGACGGCACGCCGGTGGCCCTGGTCCTCGCCGAGCTTCAAATGACAGCGATGGACGGACCGACATTCCTCGATGCGGCGCATCGACTCCACCGCGATGCCCGGCGACTCCTGCTCGTGACCATGAGCAAACGGGGCATCAACCCCCGCGAGAATGGTCGCCAGCTCCTGCAGTCTGCTATCAGCCTCGGACGCGCCGATCGCTGGATTGCCAAAGGATGGGTTTCTCCCGAAGAGTGGTTCTACCCCCAGATACAGAGCGCACTGACCGAGTGGGCCTGCTCGCATCTGCCCCGCAAGGAAGTCGTCCGGGTGGTGGGTACCCTGTGGGATCCTGCCACTCATCAGCTCCGCGATATTCTGAACCGGAATGTCGTGCCGCACGGATTTTACGAGGCGGACACGCCCGAGGCAGAAGGCCTGCTCGCGTCTGTTGGCGCGTCCGACGCGTCGTTGCCGGTGGCTATCTTCGCTGACCGGTTCTTTCTGGCCAATCCGCGTCCGGTGGAGGTGGCCGCGGCGCTGGAAACGCAAACCGCGCCGGCAGACAGAGTCTACGATCTGGTAATTCTGGGGGCAGGGCCAGCTGGGCTGGCAGCCGCGGTGTACGGCGCTTCGGAGGGATTGGACACGCTCGTCGTCGAGCCTCTGGCATTGGGTGGTCAGGCCGGCATGAGCGCGAGCATTCGCAACTATCTGGGCTTTCCGCAAGGCATTCCCGGCAATACCCTCACCGCACGAGCCTACGAACAGGCATTGCTGTTCGGTGCGAATTTTCTCTTCATGCAGGAAGCGGTGGCGCTTTGGTGGGCAGAGGATCACTTCCATATCCGCATGTCCGACTGTGTCCCCGCGCGGGCGCGGTCGGTCATTCTGGCGATTGGCATGCGATACCGCCGCCGTGGCATCCCCGATCTCGATCGTCTGATCGGCGCCGGCGTGTACTACGGTTCGGCATCAGTCGAAGCACCGGCCATGAGGGGCCAGGATGTCTTCGTCATCGGCGGGGCGAACTCGGCGGCGCAAGCGGCAATTCATCTCGCAAGATTTGCCAATAAGGTGACCATGCTGGTGCGAACCGACACGCTGGTTAGCAGCATGTCTCACTACCTGATCGAGCAGATCGAGGCCACATCCAATATCGAGGTCAAGTTTCAGCATCAGGTCGTCGGCGCGAAGGGTGAACATCGGCTGGAGACCCTGACAATCCGCAGTAGCGTCACCGGGGAAACCCAGTCAGTGCCAACGGCCGGCGTGTTCATTTTGATCGGGGCGGAATCGTGCACGGAATGGCTTCGCGGCACCGTTGAGATGGACGAACAGGGGTTCATTCGTACCGGTAGGGACGTCTCGCTGACCGACTGGCCACTGGAGCGAAAGCCATCCGCATTCGAAACGAGTTTGCCCGGCCTGTTCGCTGTAGGAGATACGCGATACCGCGCCGTTAATCGGGTCGCCAGCGCAGTCGGGGAAGGATCAGTCGCCGTGGGGTCGGTCCATCGCTGGATCGCCGAGTTGCCGTCAAAGACGTGAGAGATCTCTGCATTCAGATGCGCCGAACCTTCCCGGAATCTGCAGCGGATGCCCATCAGTCGACTGCGCCCGGCGGCGGACCGATGATCTCGACGCCGTATTGCTCGCAGGCTGCAATCACCATATCCATATCCAATGGCTCAGATGGTGGACGTTCCCGCGAAGGCGCGGGTTTGCTGATCGCTCTGTAGAACTGCTCGTGACGGGGGGTGGTGACAATCAGATACCGTGCCGAATCGGATGTCACCTGGAAGGAATGCGCCAACTCTCCCGGAACGAAAACGAAGGAGCCGGCCTGAGCGACGAATGGCAGATCGTCGCCAAGGAAAAACGTGATCTCACCTTCCAGAACGTAAAACGACTCGTCATCTCCAGGATGGCGGTGCACGGGGATACCCTCGTTGCGAACCACCCGATCCTCGATGACGGCATAAGCCCCTTCGGTTACGTCCGCCGACGCCGCGAACCGGCTCAGAGAACCGTCCACGCTCCACCGAAACTCGCCATCGTCTGGTCTCAGCGTATGAATGGCACGATTTCCGACCATTTCATCTCTCCCGATGCTGCCCCGGAAACTCTGCAATATGGTTCCCGATACCGTACCATGACCACCTGACGGGGAGGAACGCGATGCGCACGCTGCTGCTGGACTACTACGACTACACGCAATGGGCAAACGAGCGCATTCTCGATGCAGCCGAAAATGTGACTCCGGATCACTTCCTGCAACCGGCGCTTCCGAGACTCTGGTCGATCCGCGACACGGTCGCGCACATCATGATCTCCCAGTGGGCTTG